>JAPPAR010000008.1 GCA_026705445.1 Candidatus Dadabacteria bacterium | reverse complement strand
GCGGGGGCGGGATTTGAACCCGCGACCTTCGGGTTATGAGCCCGACGAGCTACCAAGCTGCTCCACCCCGCGACAGAAACTTTGGATGGAAAAGCGTAATTAAAAATCAAACCATGTCAAGCGCGTGTGTGCTGCAATGTAAGTAATAAACTAATTGTCCGGTTTCTTAGCAAATGAACTGACCGGTTTTTGAATAAGGGGAAATGCGGACTGATCAAGACTGGAGAGAAGTCAGTTTTTCCATGAACTTCGGCAGGGAAATCACATAGACATTATCACCCAAAGGGAACTCATCATCACCGCCATAGACGACAAACCTATGCGTGGCACCAATATCGTCACATGTCTGACTGTAATGTTTACTTAGCTTCGGTGCGACACCATGTTTGATTTCAACGGCCCAGACCTCAGCACTTGGCATTTTGATCACCAGATCAACCTCTGCTCCGGCAGCAGTGCGGTAAAAACAGGTTTCGGCGAGGCGGGGTAAAACTGAGTGGATGTTTTCAACGACAAAACCTTCCCAGCTTTTACCAAGGATGGGGTTAGATAGAAGCGCGTCGTAATTACCAATACCGAGCAAGCGGTGCAGAATTCCGCTGTCGCGCACATAATACCGTGGTGATTTTACCAGTCGTTTTTTGACATTGGTGTACCATGGCTCAATGCGTCGAACCAGCAACAGATCAGTCAGGATATCAATATAATGATTGATAGCCGCACGTCCCACCTCAAGGTTTTCAGCCAATTTGCTCACATTTACTGTTTCACCTTGAAGATGTGCAAGCATTGTCCAAAGGCGCCTCAATCTGCTGGCTGAAACATCAAACCCCATTTGGGGAACATCTCTCTCCAGATAAGTACGTATGAGGTCTTCGAGCCATTCCATGGCCACAGCATCGTCTTGTGCTAGATAGCTTTTGGGAAATCCGCCACGTAGCCAGACGTTCTGGATGCTGTGTTTGTTATTGTTAACCTCAAGTGCATTGAGGCCGGTCATTTCGATGTAGCTGATTCTCCCGGCTAAACTTTCCGAAGATTGACGCAGCAAGTCCATTGATGCCGAGCCAAGCAGAAGAAATTGTTCTGCATCACGACCCTGCTGGCGATTTTTATCAATAAGTCCACGTAAGACCGTAAACAAATCAGGTACCCGCTGTATTTCATCCAGTATGATTAGTTTGTCGTTGTGGCTTCTGAGAAAACCAGTTGGATCACTTAGTTTAAGCAAGTCTTCCGGCGCTTCCAGATCAAGGTATATTGACTCCCTGTTTCTGGATATATACTGGGAAAGTGTCGTTTTACCCACCTGACGTGCGCCAAGCAATGCCACAGCCGGGTTGCGGGCTATGTTTTTTTCAAGTCTGTGTGTGATCCATCTTTTCAACATACCTTGCATTTTGCACTATACAGAGACAAATTGCAAGGTGTAAATCGCACCAAACAGCGTGTTGAGTGCTGTCTGCAGTAAGTACATCTCAGAAATACAGGCTGTTCTTCTGAAGATTGAAAAGCTGCCTGGAGCCGGCACTCACAAACTGTCAAGGGGAGTGATCCTGACCACATATTCCGAACTGGATGCCGGAACACGCCAGGGGCAACGCAGTCACTGAAGCCTCGCCCGTTTCATGAGGTCCCTGGCCATAAGAGACCCTCCGGCTGATGCTTT
This sequence comes from Candidatus Dadabacteria bacterium, assembly GCA_026705445.1. Classification (NCBI taxonomy): domain Bacteria; kingdom Pseudomonadati; phylum Thermodesulfobacteriota; class Candidatus Dadabacteria; species Candidatus Dadabacteria bacterium. The sequence goes on along the minus strand of JAPPAR010000008.1, from coordinate 15,740 downwards.
TTCCGCATCGCACTTCCAGGTGTTCCTGAAAACTGCCTTTTTCTCCATGTCTATAAAAACAGAGTCCGCCGATATCTCTCCAAGATGCACCTGGGCGCAGCATCCAAGCGGAATCTGACAGTCTCCGCCGAAGGTTTCCAGGAAAGAACGCTCAAACGCCGCCGCGGTTTCTGTATCCGGATGCGTGATTGCGGATATGAAGTTTCTGGTTTCCGTATCATCTTCTCTGCATTCTATGGAAATTATCCCCTGACATGGTGCCGGAACCATACGGTCCCACGCGAGATGCTGGGTAATGCGTTCTGAAAGTCCGAGCCGGTTGAGCCCCGCCGCGGCAAGGACAATCCCGTCAAGGTTTTCTGAGAAAATCTTCCTTAGTCTTGTATCGACATTTCCCCGTATGGGAACGACTTCAAGTGAGGGAAAGCGGAAAAGCAGTTGAGCTTTTCTTCTTATGCTTCCGGTTCCCACCCTGCCCTTTCCCTCGAGCTGTTCGAGGGTGCGTCCGTCCGCCGAGACAAAAACGTCTCTAGGGTCTTCTCTTTTGAGCACAGAACCTATGATGAGCCCATCCGGAAGAACTGAAGGCATGTCCTTCATGCTGTGAACGGCGATATCTGTTTCGCCTGAGAGGAGGCTCTGCTCTATTTCTTTTACGAAGATTCCCTTGCCTCCCATCCGGGATATGTCTCCTTCTGAGTTTATATCCCCCGAGGTCCTTATTTCCGTTATTTCCGTTTCAAGTGAAGGGAAAACAGCGCGAAGTTCGGTTTCGGCAAGGCGAGCCTGGCACAGAGCGAGCCTGCTACCCCTGGTCCCAATTCTCAGCTTCGTCATAAATATCCGTTTGATCCTGCGAGGCATCCGCCGGGTCAAGCTCAAAAAGTCTTCTCGTTACCTCGGAGTAAAGAGCCGCTTCATAGCCAGAAGTTCTCTTTTTTAGATTAGTGGCCGGATCGTGAAATATTTTCCCGATTATGGAATTTGCCAAGCTCTCAAGAATTTCCTTCTGTTCTCCGCTGCCGCCCTCGATTTTTCGAAGCGCCTTTTCAACCTCGGTCTTTTTTATTTTCTCAAATTTTTGCTTGATATCGATTATGACTGGAAAGACCTTAAGGCTTTCCATCCAGTCCGCAAAACCTTTCTCTGCGCTGAGAACTATTTCTTCAGCTTTCTTGAGATTTTCCTTTCTGGAATTCAAATTCTCGCCCTGAACAACCCTCAGATCGTCTATGTCGTAGAGGTAAACCCCGGGAATTGCGTTTATCTTGGGGTCTATATCCCGCGGGACGGCTATATCGATCATGAAGATCGGATCGTTTTTCCTGAGCTTAAGAGACTGTTCTACGTGTTCACTTCTTATTATGTAATCAGAAGACCCGGTTGCGGTAACAAGAATATCAATGTCTTTTAAGTGATAGAGCATCTCTTCAAACCTGATGGACTTGCCTTTTAGAGATTGCGAAAGTCTCCCCGCGTTATCAAAATTCCTGCTCGTCACATAGAGTTCTCCTATGTTGTTTGAGATAAGGTGTTTTGCGAAGAGTTCTCCCATTTCCCCGGTTCCCACAAGCATGGCGGTGCGGTTTGCGAGGTTCTCGAATATTCTTTTTGCAAGCTCCACTCCAAGGTAGCTTATAGAGACGGCCTGAGAGGATATGCCCGTTTCGGCCCTGACTTTCTTCCCGGTGAAAAAAGCCCTGTTAAAAAGCCGGTTAAGTATAAGTCCGACCGTATTCTCGGAACGCGCTATGCTGTATGAGTTTTTGAGCTGGTTTAGTATCTGGGTTTCTCCGATCACCATGGAGTCAATGCTGGCCGCCACTCTGAAAAAATGCCTGACCGCTTCAGATCCCACGCGGGTGTGCATATAGGGATGAAGGCTCTTGTCCGTAAGCTTATGAAAATCAAGAAGAAAGGATCTTGCTTCCTCTTCGCATTTTCCACGGTTATCGGTTACCGCGTAGATCTCAACGCGGTTACAGGTGGACACTATAAAGCATTCAAGCACACCTTCTCTCAAACGAAGGATTCTGAGCGCTTCCCTGATATCCTCATCAGAAAAAGAGAATTTTTCCCGCACTTCCACGGGGGTTGTCCTGTAGCTTATTCCAACTGAAATTATCTCTACCATTAATGTTTTTCCCGAAATCACTCCCGTATGACTATAAACTACCTGTGGACGGGACTATATCAATTTCGTCTATATTCGCTCCCGGGGGTTGGGTTATGACTGACAGTACCGTTTTCGCCGTAACTTCAGGAGACATCATCTTTTTTCTGTCCCACTGCCCGCCAAGAGAATCCCAGATGTCCGTTCTGGTCGGACCCGGCAAGACGGCGGAGACCTTTATCCCCCTGTCTCTTACCTCTTCTCTGAGCGAATTGGTGAAACCCAGGACAGCGAACTTAGAAGCGCAGTAGGCTGCCCACCCGGGAAAGCCTTTTTTTGAAGCGTTCGAACCGATGTTTACGATGTGGCCTCCTCTCGGCATAAACGCAAGAGCGTGTTTTGCCATCAAAAAGGGGCCCTTTGCGTTTACGGCCATCATCTCGTCCCATTTTTCGGTGTCTGTTTTTTCCATCGGACCGGTGTGTACTACGCCCGCGTTATTGATCAGTACGTCAATTCTCCCCTTTTTCTCCACAACGCCCGAGATAAACTCCCTGACTTCCTCTTCAACCGATATATCAATGGAGGAAATCATGAAATTCCCGGCAAAAGACGATATTTCAGTCTCAAGAGAAGCTGCGGTCTGGCGATTTCTTGAACAGAGCGCCGTAAAGAACCCAGCTTCGAGCAATTCAACTGCCGTTGCTTTTCCTATGCCTCTTGTCGCACCGGTTACAATCACAATTTTCTCAGCCATCTTGTTTTTCCTCGAAATACTCAAAATAACTTTTCGGGTTCTCCCAGACCTTTATGCTGTTAAGTCTGCCCGGAACGATATCTTCGAATTTCTGCCAGAGGTATCTCCCTATATTCTCAACAGTCGATATGTTTTCCTGAAAGAAATCAATATCCCTGTCTATCCACTTGTAGTTAAGCTCTTCGATTACGGGGGCCGCCTGTTTTTCAAAGTCCATGCGGTTTATGAGCATGCCCGTTTCATTGTCTATTTCGCCACCTATCGCCACTTCCACCGTGTAGTCGTGACCATGTCCCGCGGGATTTGCGCATTTATCAAATATGGCGAAATTCTCTTCGTCAGACAACCCCTCCATAAAAAGCCTGTGGCTTGCGGAGAACCTGAATATTCTCGTAAGAAGTACCTGTTCCTTTCTCTCTAGCATTTGCGGTAGTCGACGAAAAGATCGTCTGTTTCATACACCCTTACCTTGTAAAGACGACAATCGTCGCGCTCCATGATTTTTTCCTCAATCACTTCCCAAAGAACCTTTGCTATGTTCTCAGTCGTCGGTATAAGATCCTGAAAACGGGGATTGTCCTCGTTTAGGTTCTTGTGGTCAAAATCATCGAGAACCAATGAAACAATCTGCTTGAGATCAAAGAGATTGATTATCATGCCCGTCTCCGGGTCTATTTCTCCTTCCACGGTGACCTCAAGCATGAAATTGTGCCCGTGTCCGCCGGGAAGACTCGATTTGCCGTAGATTTCGCGGTTTTTCTCCTCACTCCAGTTTTTGTTCCAGTACCTGTGAGAAGCGGAAAACTCGACTTTTTTCGTTATGAGCTTTTTAAAAGACATCGGTTCTAATCAAGTTCAAAGACAGTTTCACCTGAGGGGCGGCCATGATTCTAAGGCTTGTTTTTCCGGGTCTCCGGCACTGCGACGTCAGCGCGGAGGGTTTCCTGCTGCGTTCGGTCTATCATTTTTGTTATAGTGGGTTCCATCTTTGAGAGAAAGGGCTGGGGGTAGATGCCCATAAGGAATATCATAAAGGCAAGAGGAATCATAAGGGCTATCTCTCTTGGATTAAGGTCTGAAAGTCCTGCGTTTATTTTTTTCACTAAAGGTCCGAACATTACCCTCTGGTAGGCCCAGAGCATGTAAACGGCTCCGAGTACGAGCCCCGTGGCTCCAAGCGCCGCGTACACGTAGTTCTCCGCGAACACTCCAAGCAGAATCAGAAATTCCCCTATAAAACCGTTTAAAAGAGGAAGCCCTATCGAAGACAGCATGGCGATCATGAAAAACAGTGCGTAAATCGGCATCACCTTTGCAAGCCCACCGAACTCAGAAATCATTTTAGTGTGACGTCTTTCGTATATCATTCCGACGAGAATAAACAGAGCGCCGGTTGAGAGACCGTGACCTATCATCTGGTAGACTCCGCCCTGTACACCGTGGAGATTGAAGATGAATACGCCCAGCATTATAAGCCCCATGTGACTTACGCTTGAATAGGCGACCAGTTTCTTGAGATCCGTCTGCATGAAGGCCACCATCGCTCCGTAGATTATCCCGATGATGGAGAGGGCTATTAGAACCACTGTGTATGCCTCTATTGCCTCCGGGAAAAACGGAATAAGAAATCTTATCACTGCGTAGGTTCCCATCTTAAGCAGAACGCCGGCAAGTATTACGCTCCCGGGCGTGGGGGCTTCAACATGCGCGTCGGGAAGCCAGGTGTGAAATGGAAACATCGGAACCTTGATTGCGAAGGCCAGGAAAAACGCCAGAAATACAAGCCCCTGGGGACTCAGTATCCCGTCAAAAGCAAGACTGGTCCTCTGGAGGTCAAAAAGATTCATTGACGCAAAGCCGAACTGGTCTATGTGGGCGTAGTACATGTAGATGATCGCGACCAGCATGAGCCCGCTTCCAAGCGCCGTGTAGATGAAGAACTTTATTGCCGCGTAGATTCTTCTGGAAGATCCCCAGATTCCTATGATGAAATACATTGGAATAAGTACCGCTTCCCAGAATATGAAGAAAAGAATCATGTCGAGCGCGACGAAGGTCCCGATGAGCGCCGATTCAAGGAAAAGAGTAAGGCTGAGAAACGCTCTCCATCCACCTCTTATCGCGTTCCAGGAGCAAAGAACCGTAATCGGAAAAAGAAAAGTTGTTAGAAGCACAAGCAAAAGGCTAAGACCGTCGACTCCCAGATGATAAGACACCCCAAGGTCCGCAAGCCAGGGAATCTTCTCCTCAAACTGCATTGTGGAAAGCGAACCGTTAAAGCGGAAAAAAAGCGGAAGGGATATCAGAAATTCTACCAGCGTTATTACAAACGCAACTGCTTTTAACTGATAATCGGAAACCTTCTGAAAATACGGCAGAACCGCGAGCACCACAGCTCCCAGAAGAGGAAAAAATACGAGCAGGGACAAAATGTTGTTATCGAGACTCACGTTCAGGCAGACCGAAGCAAAAAGAATGAAATTGCCCTAATTATACTTTCATAAAATTTTGTTCACAACCGCGGACGTGAAAAAAATCAAATTCCTGCAACAGATCCTGAAAAACCGATTGATTACTGAAAGAAATACAGGTGACGAAAAAGCAAAAGAGCGGAAAATATTTGGTTATCTTCCGCTCTTCTGATCCGTGAATAACTTAAGAATACGCTTTAGCTGTTATCTCCATTACCTCTATATTGTTCTGTTTTCCTACTGGTCCGGGAACCAATATCGCAAGATCTACTCCAGCTGCGAAATGCTCCTCAAGCTTTGCCTTGCAGTCATCTGGCGTACCGGCAAGCGCTACTGAATCTATGAGCTCATCAGTGAAAACTTCGGCCGGATTCGCTCCGTCCTGTACTTGGTCTATTATATCCCCGAAACCTATGTTTCTTATGAGTCTCTGGTAAAAAGGAAACCTGGCGTATGGACCGAGCCCTCTTTTGGCTGCGGCGACGGCCGCGGCTCCATCATCCGAGACAAAGGACGGAATGCCGTTTGTAATCGATATGGTTGAGGGATCCCTTTCCGCTTTCGCGGCGCCCGCAGCAACATGTTCTTTTAAGGTAGCTATATAGGTGGGAGGGCATAGATACGGCATTATGCCATCGGCAACTTCTCCGGCAAGCTCCGCCGCGGCCCTGGTAAGTCCCGCTATATGGACAGGGAGATCAGCTGGTCTTTTAAGAGAAAGCCTTGGAGACGTTCCATCGGCAAAGGCCCTTACTTCCCCGACATAGCTTCTCATGGCCTCAATAGGGTTTCCCATGTCTATATCGTATCTGTTGTTAACGGGTTTATGGCTCACTCCGAGTCCGAGAATCATCCTTCCGTCCGTTATCTCCTGTATCGTAAGTGCTGTCGCGGTAGCAACTACCGGCTGACGCATGTATATGTTAGCTATCCACGTTCCAACGTTTACCCTCTCAGTGCACTCGGCGAATACCTGAGCGTTCGTTATGGCGTTGTAAGGCGGTACTTCCGGAGAGAAAATACCGTCAAAACCCGCTTCTTCCGTGATTTTCGCAAGCCCCCTGAGATCGCTTATGCTGCATCCCCAAACCGGTGAAGTCGTTGCAATTTTTCCCATTTAAAACCTCCTTTAGTTTCTTCAGTACTGGTTAACGACGTCTCTGTAGTAATCCGGACGAAGGAAAGCTTCGTCTCTTGTTTTCAACACTTCTTTTATCTCTTCAAGAACTCTGTTTTTTTCTTCAGGGAATTTCGCCCTGACGGGAAGATAATTTGATATGTGATTCGAGTAGAAATAGCCGTCGGAGAGCTCCGTGTTCTCAACTATGGTCAGAAGCTCCTCTATCATCTGGAACTTGTCCGGAAGCTCGAAAAGGCCCTCCTTCCATTGCTCATAAATAGGCGCCCCGGGACGAAGCTGGAGAGAAAGAGCCCCGACATATTCCGGGTCACACTCGGTAAGAAGCCTCCCGGTAGCCAAGGCATGTTCCCTGCTCCTGTCCTTCCCGCCTATGCCGAGAAGCACCATGACCGAATTCATTATCCCTGAGGCTTTGAGTTTCCTTGAGGCTTTGACTGTCTCCGTAAAGTCAGCCCCCTTCTCTATTCTCTCAAGAACCACATCGTCTCCGCTCTCAAAACCTATGTAGACCATGGCGAGGCCGTTTTCCCGGAGACGTGTGAGGTCTTCTGTCGATTTTCTGAGTATGTCCCCTATGTTCGCGTACATGGTTATTCTCTCAAGGTCCGGGGCCTTTTCATGCAGGTAATCCATTATTTCCACAAGCTTGGCCGTGGAGAGCACAAGCGCGTTGCCGTCCGCGATGAAAACTCTTCGTTCAAGCACTCCGCTCTTTGCCGCGGCATCAATAATTTGTTTTATCTCCCCTATAGGCCTTGCCCTGAATTTCTGGGTTTCCTTTCTGTACATGGCGCAATAGGTGCACTTGTTGTGGGAACAGCCGACTGTGGCCTGCAGAATGAAACTCTTGTGCTCGCTTGGAGGGCGGAAAAAAGGAGTTACATATTCAATCATCACTGTAAGAATCTAACAAAGTTTCAGAATCTGTTCAATAAAACTTTGCAATGACAGAAAGCATAGGTTATTCTTGCGCCGTGATGTTTGATCTCGAACCGCACGAAAAAGAAGGGTTTCACTATATCCTTGGCGTACCGTTGCTTATAGGACTTATAATAGCCATCGCCTTTCTGACGCACATAATCCTTGCTCCCTAGCCCGTACCCCAACGGATTATCCGCAGAACAAGTTCGCGGACTTCGATCTCCACTCCCGTACTGTCCCGCAAAAGGTATCCCCCGTCTCCTGTCTCTTCCCAAGTTGCCCCGAGAAGTTTCAAGTTCTTCTTCTGGCCTTGGGAACCGGAATCAATTTTTCTCCCGACAAATGTAACGGCATCCCCGGCCCCGCAAAGGACCATTACCAGTTTTGAAGTTCCGAAAAGCAGCAGAAAACCGCCGGTCTCTAAATCGGCATCAAAAACCGCGTGCATAAAGCCCCGAGACGGGGCAACCACGCTGATTGCGTCTCGGCCATGTTCCCTGTTTAAAGACTCAACGCAGGTCTTAAAACTTCGACAGAGGAAATCCGAAACCCTCTCCACTTTCTTGTATGTTTTATCCGAGTCGGCCGAGACTTTTTCCTTTTCGTAGAACTCGGCAATCCATTTGTGTTTTTCTGTATCCACGGCGTCCTGCAGCGTCGAGAAATCTGCAAACCGGCAAGATTTTCTCATTCTTTGCTTCAAATTCTGCGCTCAATATAATAGTATATGCACCAAGGGGAGACAAAAGATAGACAGAATCCATGGAAACACCTCAGGTCTCACCAGAAGCGACCTGAAGAATCTGCTCAGAATATACAAGAGAAAAATCCCTCAGGACTGTCTGGTAACCCTTGAATTCACCCGCACTCTGGCGGCCTTCTCAGAAGAACTCAAAAAGACCATAACGGCATTTATCGACCGCAAAGGAAAGATAAGGTTCGTATTCATCGGAGAACCTTGCGACTTTCCTTTTGAAAAACTGCTTGGAAGGAGGAGAAGAGCGAAATACAGGCTCAGGGGACTTCGCGCCGTAAGAACTAACCTCAAGGGCTCTGGTCTCACGAATTCCGATCTGGTGACTCTGGCAAACGAAAGACTCGATCTGGTAGCTTCCGTGTCTTCAGACGAAAACGGTTCAGCGGGACGCTTTGAGTACGCGAACCTTGTCCCGCCAGACGGAGAGAACCACTCGAAGTGGGAAATATCGAAGTTCTCCGACGTAGGTCGCATAAACATTAACCTCAAACAGGAGATAAGCGGTATAGAGCAGTCCCTGAGGAGCGCTTTTTTTAAAAACGGCGGCAAGGAAAACAGGGAAGGAGTCATGCTTGTTGGGTTCAGCACCAAGTTTCGCTACCTGGCCGAGAAATCCCTGGAAGAACTTGATTCCCTGGCTCTCTCCGCGGAAAAAGTAGTGCTAGACAAGGTGGTCCAGACAAGAAAGAACATTGATCCCCGTTACCTGGTCGGAAGAGGGAAACTGAGAGAGATAGCCCTTCATGCCAAGCACCTCGGGGCGGACACAATAATTTTCGACACGGAACTTACCCCCGCCCAGGCAAATGCTATCGGGGAAGAGTCCGGTCTTGACATAATGGACCGAAGCCAGCTGATAATACAGATCTTCGCGAAACACGCCAAGACAAACGAAGGGAAAATCCAGGCAAGGCTTGCCGAATTCCAGTACAATTTGCCGAGGCTTAAAGGCAAGGGAACGGCCTTTTCCCAGCTGGGGGGCGGAATAGGCACAAGAGGCCCCGGAGAGAAAAAGCTTGAGCAGGAAAGAAGAAGCATCAGAAAACAGATCGAACAGCTTGAAAAGCAGATTGACGGCCTTTGCAGAAGAAGGGAACACACGAGAAAGAACAGGAGAACCTCAATGATCCCGACCCTGTCTTTTATCGGGTACACGAATGTCGGCAAATCCACGCTTTTTAACCGCCTGACCAAATCCTCAATAGTTACCCAGGACAAGCTCTTCTCGACCCTTAACCCGACGACAAGAAGGGTCATGCTTCCCGGAGGAAAGCATGTGCTCATGACAGACACCGTGGGCTTTATAAGCAAGCTTCCCAAGGAACTCATAAATGCGTTCAGGGCAACGCTTGAAGAAATAGGCGAAGCCGACCTGCTGCTTCATGTAGCTGATGCGAGTGATCCCGAAGTCAGGGACAAAATAGATTCGGTAATTAAGATCGTAGAATCCATGGAGTTCGAAGACATACCAAGCATTCTCGTGTTTAATAAGGTTGATCAGGCCGATGCAGACACACAAGCCGCTCTTCGCGAGACATTTCCTGAAACTCCGTTTGTATCAGCCAGAGACGGAAGAGATTTCAAAGAGTTCCTTCTCTATTTAGAGAAATTCGTTGAAGAAACTGATGCGGATGCCAAACTCCGGAATTCTAACTTGGAAAAAGAACTGAAAGGCAGTTTCCCGCCTCCTCTGCTGCATAGTTCCCTTTAGTTTCCCAAGGGCTTTAGCAGTCTTGTTCGTAAAAGCAATAAAACAAAAAGGGAGTGACCGTTCGCACGAACACCCCCTTTTTGTTTTTTACTTCCGTGACCTTACCAAGGCTTAGACTTGTCGTCCACTCCATCTAGATTCTGGAGCCACTTTGTATGGTCATAAATTGCAGCGTTGAAAGTAAGAGCCAGAGTGGCGATTATAATACCAACATCGCTGTTCTTGGTCTGCTCGGCTCTTTTCTTTATCTTGTCGTGAATCGGATCTGGAATATTGAACGTTATTTCTGCCATTACCAAAACCTCCTTGTTTATTTTTGATAAGAACTAGTCGGCATCCCCAATGCCTTTTTCTTCCCTGTACTTCTGGATCTCCTCCCGCTTTACGGTCGGTTTGAGGGTAAAGCCCGAGGGGTCAGCGGATGCGCCCGCGACCGAAGCCTGGACTGCATCGGCACTGAGGGGTGCAGGTTTCTTGTCTCCCGCAAGATCCCCAAGCTGGGACTCTTCAAGCTGCCAGTCCGTAAGCCACTCGTCTCCGAGACCGAAACGCCTGGTGAGCTTGTTTATCTCCTCGAGTCTTCCGGGAAGAGGTCCTGCCGGCTGAAGCATGTTCAGATCCTCTAGAAGCTTTACTACCTCGGGGTCTCTCGGGAAAGCGTTTCCGACCTGCTTTTCGAAGAACATTGTTCCAAACGGGGGCCGGCTTCTTGCTCCGCCGCCGTCCATGCTTTCTGCGGGATAACCGACGGTCATAAGCCAGCTGAAAACGTAAGTGTCTGGAAGATTGAACTTTGCTTTCGTGTTCCTCCTGGCTCCACCGCTGGCGCCGTTAAGACAGGTCCCGAGACCCAAGGACGTCGCAACAAGACAGGCGTTCTGTATCGCATTTCCAAGATCGATCGCAGCAAGACGGTGCAGTACCGCATCGGGAAGCATTGCGGCAAGCGGGAACAGCCTGGATACCCTGTCATATTCCCAGCCGTGCGCCTTATCGAGTGCTCCAGTTCTTAGAAGGTCGTGGATAGACTGACCCATTGTGTCGTAGTTGGCCATGTCATAACACCAGAAGATAAGCACGGGGGCCATCTGCGTTGTGATCTGACTCCAGTCGGATATAAACTCCCATATTTCGGGATCTTCATCCCTGTATACAACTATTGCTCTTTGCCCATTGAAGTTGCCTGCCGTAGGAGAAAGCCGGGCAGCTTCCAGCATGGCCTGAACCTTCCATTTCTCAACGGACTTATGCGGCTCATACCACCTGATGGACCTTCTTGTTCCTATGGAACTGAAAGTGTCCATGATACTACCAACTTCGCTGGCACTTGGTACATCACTCATATTAATAACCTCCTATCTGGGTATTTTTTGTTCAGAATAAAGCTGAAACTGCATAACATCTCCGAACATCATACCACTAAATCGCAGAAATTTCATCATCAAAAATCAAAATTCCTTAAATTTTACAATACGGATAGTTTGGTATACATTTATCGCCGAAATTATAGCGCAAGCAGGAGGAGTTATTAATGAGAGACGTATACATAATAGGAGTGGGAAACACCGCCTGCGGAAGATTTCCCGACAAAGCGGCTCATATTCTCGCAAGAGAAGCCGCGTGGGCCGCGATACAGGACTCGGGAATTCACGCGCGAAAAATAGAAATCGCGTTTTGCGGCCATGTCTACCAGGGCATGGGAGTCGGGCAGAGAGCGCTTAAGGATATAGGACTCGTCGGACAGCCCACCATAAACGTGGAGGGTGCCTGCGGAAGCGGAACCCTTTCCCTGTGGGAAGCTTGGAGAACCATAGCCTACGGTCAATACGACATAGCACTCGCTCTGGGCGTTGAGAATCTGAGCAGAATTCTCTCCGGAGGTCCACTACCCCTCGAGGAGGATGACCTTGAGGTATCCATAGGTATGGGAATGCCCGGGCTCTACGCCATAAGAGCTTCAAAGTACATGAGCGAATACGGGGTCACGATTGAACAGCTGGCCGAAGTCGTCGTAAAAAGCCGCTACCATGCTTCGCTCAATCCTCTTGCCCAGTACAGAAAGACTACAACCGTGGAAGAAGTGCTGGGTGCACCGGTGATCGCCGACCCGCTTACGCGTAACATGTGCTGTCCCGTTGGAGACGCGGCCGCGGCCGCGGTGCTGTGTTCCGAGGAGCATGTCGGAGAGCTTGCTAAAAAGATGCCGATAAAGATCCTGGGATGCGTCGCGCAGTCGGGCAAATACAGCAGCCCCACAGGCCTTACCTGCGATCCTTCGGAGAACGTCTGGAGAACCTCCCAGATGGCTTACGAGATGGCGGGACTGGGGCCCGAAGACATGGACGTAGCCGAAATTCACGATGCTTTCTCAATAGCGGAAATGATGGTTGTCGAATCTCTCGGCTTTTGCGAGAAGGGAGAGGGAGCAACTCTCATAGACGAAAAAAGCACATGGGTCGGAGGCGACAAAGTCGCAGTTAACCCAAGCGGCGGCCTGCTTTCACGGGGACATCCGGTCGGAGCCACGGGACTTCTTCAGACTGCCGAGATCGTAAGGCAGATAAGAGGGGAAGTCGAGCCGGAGCGCCAGGTAAAAGATGCGAAAGTCGGCATCATCGAGACCATGGGAGGCGCCCAGCCCGCCATGGACGGAATTACCTGCGTTGTGAGCATCCTCGGGAAATAGCGCAGATACGCTTTAATCGGCGTTCCTTGCAATTTACCGTTTTTTTCTGTGCAGCCAATCTGTGCGTGCGGTGTTTTAACCGCACTCAGGGGGCTATTGCGCGATCTTTTCTTGCTCCCTTTCCCCGCCCGTTTTCAATTTCGGGCAATTCCTTGATTCCGCACAAAGAAGAATTATTTTGTGTCTGAGATGATTTCGCCTGAGAAATTCACATTGAAGGCTCAGGAAGCCATTCTGGAGGCACAAAACGCGGCTAGCGACGGCGGAAATCAGGTGATTGACCTGCCTCATCTGTTCGCCGCTCTTGTAAGTCAGCCCGGGATGCCGACCAAGATTCTGGAGCGACTGGAATCCGACCCCCGGGAGCTTGCACGGACGGCCGCCGAGCAGATATCCAAGCTTCCCAAGGTGAAAGGGGCATCTGACCAGATATACATGAGCAGAGAACTTGATTCTGCCATCCGGTCGGCCGACAAGGAAGCGCACCATCTTGGAGACGCGTACGTAAGCACGGAACACCTTCTGATTGGAGTTGTTTCTCACGCTTCCGGGGCCCTGGGAAACGGATTTTCAGAATCAGGGGTGACTAAGAAAGGGATCTTAAAAGTACTGAAAGAACTGAGAGGTAACCAGACAGTGAACACGCAGAATCCTGAAGACACCATGGAACCGCTTCGCCAGTACGGAAAGGATTTCACCGAACTTGCCCGAAGCGGGAAGGTAGACCCGGTAATAGGAAGGGATGACGAGATAAGGAACGTGATACGGGTGCTCCTTCGAAGAACGAAGAACAACCCTGTGCTCATAGGGGAACCCGGAGTGGGGAAAACAGCCATAGTGGAGGGACTGGCACAGCGCATAGTTGACTCCGATGTTCCCGAGGGACTTAAGGACAAAAAATTGATTTCCCTAGATCTTGGATCCCTGCTTGCAGGAGCAAAGTACAGGGGACAGTTCGAGGAGAGACTCAAGGCTGTGCTGAAGGAAGTCACGGAATCTCAAGGGGAGATAATTCTTTTCATAGATGAGATACACACCGTAGTTGGAGCCGGAGCGGCCGATGGAGCGATGGACGCGTCAAACATGCTAAAGCCGGCCCTTGCGCGCGGAGAACTTCACTGCATAGGTGCGACCACTCTTGATGAATACAGAAATCACATAGAAAAGGACGCAGCCCTTGAGCGGAGATTTCAGCAGGTCTACGTCGATGAACCCTCCGTTGAGGAAACCGTGTCGATCCTAAGGGGTCTTAAGGAAAAGTACGAGGTTCACCACGGGGTAAAAATCAAGGACGAAGCCCTTGTTGCCGCCTCCCAGCTTTCAGACAGGTATATCTCCGGGCGGTTTCTGCCCGATAAGGCCGTTGACCTGATGGACGAGGCTTCGGCGCGGCTCAAGATGGAGATTGACTCCGTGCCGACGGAGATAGACGAGATAAAAAGGAAGATAATGCGCCTTGAGATAGAAAGGGAGGGATTTAGAAAAGAGCAAGACCCTGAACTTCGGGGAAAACTTGAAGAGATTGAGAAAAACCTCTCGGAACTGAAAGAGGAAGCGGAGGTGCTTGAAGCGCACTGGCAGAAGGAAAAAGACTGCATATCGAGGATAAGAAAGACCAAGGAGGAAATAGAAACCGGAAGAATGGATGCGGAGAGAGCACAGAGGGAAGGAGATCTCTCCCGCGCATCGGAATTTCTTTACGGCAGAATTCCGGAGCTTGAAAAGGATATGGAGAACCTCGGTGTGGAGCTCTCCGAAATACAGAGCCAGAGGAAAATGCTTCGCGAGGAAGTAAGTGCCGAGGATATAGCCGCGGTTGTGTCGAAATGGACGGGAATACCAGTATCAAGCCTGGTTGAGGAGGAGGTCGAGAAACTCGTTCATATGGAAGAAAGACTCTCGAAGCGGGTGGTGGGACAGCCGGAGCTCATAAGACTGGTCTCAAATGCGCTTCGCAGGTCAAGGGCCGGGCTCTCCGATCCGAAAAGGCCGATAAGCTCGTTCATGTTTCTCGGGCCCACGGGGGTCGGGAAGACCGAACTTGCCAGATCACTTGCCGAATTCATGTTTGATGATGAAGACGCGATCGTACGGATTGACATGAGCGAGTATATGGAGAAGCACTCGGTATCAAGACTGATCGGAGCCCCTCCCGGATATGTCGGATACGAGGAAGGAGGACAGCTCTCGGAAACCGTGAGGAGACGACCCTACTCCGTGGTGCTTTTTGACGAGATAGAAAAAGCGCACTCCGATATGTTTAACCTGCTTCTTCAGATTCTTGACGACGGAAGACTCACCGACGGACAGGGAAGAACCGTTGATTTCCGCAACACCGTAATAATAATGACCTCAAACCTGGGGAGCCAGCACATACAGGAGTCGTCAGGAGACAGCGAGGAAATGGAAAATAAGATAAACGAGATGCTCAGAAATTATTTTCGTCCCGAGTTTCTAAACAGGATTGACGAAGTTGTCATATTCAGCGCCCTGACAAGAACAGACCTCATTGAGATAGCCGAGATCCAGATTGGGTACCTGAGAGAGAGGCTTGCAGAGAAAAATCTCGCCATAGAACTCTCCGAGAAAGCCGTTACAAGACTGGTTGATATTGGTTACGATCCCGTTTTCGGGGCAAGGCCCCTTAAACGCGCCGTACAGAAATATATACAGGACCCGCTTGCAAACGAGATATTGAAAGGAAATTTCAAGGATTCGGTCACGGTAAAAGTGGATCTGGACAAAGAAGGAAACTTCACCTTCGGAAGAAGCAACTAAGTGTTGGCGGACTTTTAAGTTACCGCTTCTATGGCTTCGGAGCGGGAATGAAGCACCGACATGATCCGGTCAAAGCACGTGATCTCGAATATTTCTCTCATAGGTTTGGACAGGGAGCACACCGCGAATTTCGATTTGATGTCCTGCTGCCTTTTGGCGACAAGCAGGATCGAGCGCAGTCCCGTGCTGTTGATGTAGGTCAGCCCTTTGAGGTCCAGAACTATAGGGACTTCCTGCCCCTGGATTTCCTGGAATATCGCGTTGTGAAATTCCCGTCCACTCAGGCCTTTGATCTCGCCGGATATGCTTATTATCAGAGCTCCTTTGAGCTGATCGACCTCGATTTTAACCCCAACTTCACAGGCTAAAAAAGCCTGAATCCCTTCATAACCCACTGTCACAATT
>JAPPAR010000007.1 GCA_026705445.1 Candidatus Dadabacteria bacterium | reverse complement strand
GAGTAAGAAAGAGGAGGGAGACCGCAACGGTTATCCCTCCTCTTTTTTTTGCCTGAATTGATTTTTGCTTGAACATGTTTTCTAATATAAGTGATGCCTTCCAGTACCCTTATAGTATATGAGCCTCTGGATTCTTTCAGAGAAAAATCTGAGTACTGGAGCAAGTATCTTAAGTTTTATGAGCGTTACTGGGGTGGTCCTACCTCTCCTTTCGGAATATGGTTCGGCAATGAGTACAGCGCGTTTCGTCAGGCGCTTTCAGACCACCTTGATCTGCCCCACGAAGACCTGCCCGACTGTCTTTTCATGAAGGATGAAGCTGCCAACTACTTTGTTGCGCCCACTTCTGATTCCCTTAATTGTTTTGCGTCTGAAAACATTGTTCCGTTTGAGTGGTTTCTTCTTTTTTCCGAGGAGGGGAGAAAAAATTTTTATACCCACTGGGGCTTTAACTCAATTCATTACAACTCAACCCTTGAGCAGTCAAAAAGGAGACTGGCCTCCTCGCGGGAAAAGATCGAAAAGACAATGTCCGAAGACTCTGCTAATCCTCTTAAGCTTTTTCTGCGCAATCTTGACCGAAGTCTGGAAGACCTTAGAAAATGGCTTGTCCAGTTCGATTCCCAAAGCTATCTGGTGCTTAATTACGGCGATATCTGCAATTACATACATCCCTACACGCTGAAAAATGAAAACAGCGTACCGGAAGTTGCAAGAATCTTGGAACTTATATCACTGTCGAACTTCGGCGAGGCCGAGTTAGCACTTAAGGTGTTTTTCCAGAAATGGGAGGATATAGCAGGTAAGTGTGCCGGCGGCACTGAAGACTCCCGAATCCAGTAAAGCCTCGCTTCCGACTGATATGACCGTAAAACTCGAGAGTAAGAACATCGGAAGGGTACTGGGAGTGCTTAGAAAGGAGGCCGCCGGATGGAACGTTCCCGTGGTTACGCTTACGGCCGTTTCCTCAAAAAGTCCTTTCAGGGTTCTTATTTCCACCGTACTCAGCCTGAGAACCAAGGACGAAACCACGGCCGAGGCCTCCGCGAGGCTTTTCCGCGAAGCTTCAACTCCGCATACGATACTGGAGCTCGGGGAAAAAAGGGTAAGAGACCTTATATATCCCGTTGGTTTCTACAGGGTAAAAGCACAGAACATCATCGGGATATGTGAAAAGCTGATAGACGAATATGACGGTCGGGTTCCGGACAGTATTGACGAGCTTTTAGAATTCCGTGGGGTCGGGAGAAAAACTGCCAATCTGGTTCTTTCTCTTGGGTACGGAAAACCCTCTATCTGCGTTGATATTCACGTGCACAGGATTTCAAACAGGTGGGGTTACGTGGATACCAAAAATCCTTATGAAACCGAAATGGCTCTTCAGGAAAAACTGCCCCGCAAATACTGGATAGAGTATAACTCTCTTCTGGTCGCTCTCGGGCAGCAGATCTGCAGACCCTTATCTCCTCTTTGCAGCCGTTGTCCCGTGAGTGGTTACTGTTCGAAGAGGGGAGTTTCCAGAAGCAGGTAGAACCCCTCGACCGGTTTGACTCTGCCCGCATTATAACTATAATTGATTGCCAAATCTTTTTCCGGAAAACCCGTTGTCTCATACTGTCCTTTTTTATATTTTTTCTACGCTTGCGGTACTCGGGGCCGTTATGGTCGTGAGCCATAAAAATCCCGTTTCAAGCGCTGTTTCGCTTGTTCTTACTCTTTTTTCCACCGCGGTGCTTTTCGTTCTACTCCATGCCCATTTCATCGCGGCGATACAAATACTGATTTACGCAGGGGCGATAATGGTCCTTTTTCTTTTTACCGTCATGTTCCTCAATATAAGGGACAGCGAGCTCAGGTTTGACAGTATGAACATACCGAAGAGGATGACGTTTCTTTTTCTCTTTATCGTTGTTGTCGGATTTTTTGCCTCGAAGCTTTTCTCGTCTTCTCCGGTTGCTTTTCCGAAGCTTGGGGACCCTGAGAATTTCGGCACCGTGGCCGAAGTGGGAAGATCCCTTTTCAGTGATTATCTGCTCGCGTTTGAGCTTACCTCGGTTCTTGTGGTGATAGCCATGGTGGGCGTTCTGGTCATAGCCAAGGGGAGGGAATCGTAAGATGGAAATTGCGGTCACTCACTACGTAGTCTTGGCCTGCGTGCTTTTCGCGATCGGGGTTTACGGGATAATTACCAGAAAAAACATACTGATCGTGCTTATGTGCCTTGAGCTCATGCTTAACTCCTGCAACCTGCTTTTCGTCGTTTTCTCAAGGCTCTACGAGGGCGCCACGGGACATGTGTTCGTTCTGATGTCAGTAACGGTGGCGGCGGCCGAGGTTGCGGTCGGCCTTGCGTTTGTCGTTTCGATTTACAGGCAGAAAGAGAGTCTTGATATCGATCTGCTGAAACTGCTTAAGGGTTAATTTATTCTCGGAGGTTTACCTGAGTGCTTGCTCTCATAGTTCTTGCGCCGCTTGCGGGGGCGATCTTCAACGGGCTTTTCTTCGCCACTGGACTCTGCGCAAAGCTCACCGGGACTGGAAGACACACAAGTGACAGGGTTGTCGGGACAGTGGCGTGTGCGGCTGTCTTGGTCTCCGCTCTTTTGTCCACGCGTCTTTTCCTCGATCTTCTCTCGCAGAGCCCTGCGGGAGCCGAGCCGATTACAACCGAACTTTTCACCTGGATGCTCTCGGGCACCCTTAACGTCAGCTTCGAGTTTCTCTTTGATTCCCTCTCCGCCGTAATGGCCCTTGTAGTAACGTGGGTGGGATTTCTTATACATGTCTATTCGATTGGCTACATGCACCACGACCGCTGCTACGCGCGCTATTTCACTTACCTGAACATTTTCGTTTTCTTCATGCTCGTTCTGGTTCTGGGAAACAACTTCCCCATGATGTTTATCGGATGGGAGGGAGTGGGCCTTGCATCCTATCTGCTTATAGGGTTCTGGTATGAAGACTCGTTTAGGGTTTATGCGGGAAGAAAGGCTTTTGTGGTGAACAGGATAGGGGATTTCGGGTTTATCCTCGGCATCTTCCTCATTTTTACCGTTTTCGGATCTCTTAACTATCAGGATGTTTTCTCCCAGCTTGCCGACCCGGTTTTTGTTTCCGGGCTTTCGCAGTCGCTTATAACCGCGATGGCGCTTCTTCTGTTTGTCGGTGCTGTCGGGAAATCGGCCCAGTTCCCGCTTCACGTGTGGCTTCCGGATGCGATGGCGGGTCCGACCGCAGTGAGCGCCCTTATTCATGCCGCAACAATGGTTACCGCCGGGGTTTACATGTTAAGCCGTTGCTCGCCGCTTTTTGACCTGAGTCCAGTGGCTCTGAACGTCGTTTTGATCGTGGCTACGTTCACCGCGTTTTTCGCCGCCACGATAGCTATCACCCAGAACGACATAAAGAAGGTGCTTGCATACTCCACCGTAAGTCAGCTGGGCTACATGCTGATGGCTGCGGGGGCGGGGGCCTATGTGTTTTCGATATTTCATCTGGTTACCCACGCCTTTTTCAAGGCGCTTCTATTCCTCGGGGCGGGAAGCGTTATACATGCCATGGCCGGAGAGCAGGACATAAGGAAAATGGGGGGGCTTCGCGGGATGATTCCCGTAACGGCTGTCACTTTTCTGGTGGCGACGCTTGCCATTTCTGGCTTTCCTCTTCTCTCTGGGTTTTTCAGCAAGGATGAAATCCTGGCTTCGCTTTATAACGGCGGCCATACGTTTTTCTGGGCCGCGGGGCTCCTTACGGCCGTACTTACCGCTTTCTACATGACGAGACTCTACGTGCTTACCTTCGAGGGGACAGCAAGGATGGACTACAAGACGAAAAGCCGCGTCCACGAATCCCCGGCCGTAATGACCGTACCTCTCGCGATTCTCGCGGTTCTCTCCGTTTTTGGAGGTCTTCTTGGCGTGCCGGAATTCATGGGCGAGGTCGTGGGTTTTCATTACACGGATCTTATTAAGAAGTTCCTCTCTTCTTCAGTGGTAGTACACTATGGAGCGGAACATGCCTACTCCCACTATTTTGGTCACTGGACCCTTGTAGGATTTTCGGTACTGGCAGCGTTTGTGGGAATAGCAGCCGGTGTTTTGATCTACTACCGCAGGCGTGGAGAAACTGCTGTGGCGGGGGGCAAAACGGCTGCCGCGCTTAAAAGCGGGTCCTTTAACAAGTGGTACGTCGATGAGATCTACGAGGCGGTTTTTGTCTCTCCGTTTAACTATATTTCGGGACTTTGCTCTGACTTTGACCTCTCCTTTATAGACAGCTCGCTTGACGGGCTGAGCGATTTTGTGAGGAACTTATCAGGACGCCTGAGTGCGCTGCAGACAGGCCTGCTCAGGTATTACGTGGCGGCCATGGTAGGCGGGGTCGCCGTAATAATAGTGCTTCTTTTCATCTACGGTTCCACAGCTTCCTGACGGACGAACTTTTTTCCGCTTCGATTCCAATTCAGGAATTTCTTTTCCCGAAATAAGGATATTGTTTGGGGCAAAATATTTTTTCTGGCCCGCTTGACAAACGACTCCTAATATAGATATTGATTGTCCAGAATATCCTGGTAAATTCTCCTGTCTTACCTTTAACAAGCTGCCTGTTTTGCTCATTTATGGATGGTCCTGCTTTCATAAAGCATGATTGTTCATCCGGGTAGCTGCGAACCGGAGCAGGTGAATTCGGGCGGATCTGCCTATAGAGGCGTAAGCGATGATTGAAAAAGTATTTAGAAGAAAAAAATTACTGATAGCGGTTTTGATAATAGGCGCCGGACTTTATTTTGTTCTCGGACGTTACGACGTCTCGGCTACAAAGCCGCATCCGGCCATTGTAAGCATGGCCTTCCACAGCGTTACCGAAAGATCGATACAAAGAAACTCTGCGAATCTAAAGATTCCCTACGACATCAATGACGAGAACATTTATGTGAAGGGTTTTAGGGAATATGAGCATATGTGCGCTCAGTGCCATGGAGCGCCCGGAGTCGAGCCTTTACCGATCGGCAAAGGTCTTTTTCCCGAACCTCCCAAATTTCCTAGCGAAGAACTCAATGAATACTCTCTTAAGGATATTTTCTGGGTCACCAAGAACGGGGTTAAGATGACGGGAATGCCCGCTTACGGACCCACGCACGAAGACGAGACGATCTGGGCAGTCGCCATATTTCTTGACAGGTCGAGAAGTTTATCCGAAGCGGAATATAGAAAGCTCAGGGATAAGTATTTGGATACGCACCGCTAACGGTGGCAGCTTGAGCGGGCGACCTCCTTCTGCTGACTGTTTTTGCCCCTTGACCGCAACGCAACGGAGGAATAGATTGAGGAGACTTGAAATCATCCTGGAAAGAGTTTCTTTTCCGCCCCGGTTGACTTTGTCTAAATAATGGTAAAGATTACCATCTAGATAGCTATTTTATGGATATATAAAGTATAGAATAACGTTATGCAGGTAAGCAGAACACTTGATTACGCCGTCAGATGCCTTATCCATATGGGAGGTAATCCGGGGTTTAAGTTCAGCATGAGGCAGATATCCGAGACCCAGCACATTCCGCAAAATTACTTAGCTAAAGTAATGAGAAGGCTCGTTAATCGCGGGATACTCAGGTCGAAGGTGGGACCCGAGGGCGGATACATGCTCCGCAAGTCCCCGTACGAGCTCAGCCTGAGAGAGGTATACGAAGCCATAGAGGGAGAGATAAGGATAGTCGACTGCATGGACGAAGACGGTCCCTGTGCCCTTTATGAGAACTGCGGGCAGCTCCCTCTCTGGGATAAGCTCAAGGTTTCGATGATAAGGATTCTTGAAGATACCACTATCGGGGACATGGTGGAGGAAGTTCGGGGCGGCAGAAGTCACTAACAGGAGGATAATTTCTTAATGAGCGTTGACCTTGAAAAACTCGCGCAGGAGGAATACAAGTACGGATTCGTAACTGATGTAGAGCAGGAGATTGCCCCCAAGGGGCTTAACGAAAATATAATCAGGATGATCTCCTCCAAGAAGAATGAACCTGAGTGGCTTCTCGAATGGCGCCTCGGAGCTTATGAGCGCTGGAAGAAGATGAAAGAGCCTAGATGGGCTTTTCTAAGGTATCCGGAAATAGATTTTAACGACATAAGTTATTACGCCGCGCCGAAAAGCAATCCCAGGCCGAAGAGCCTTGACGAGATAGACCCGGAGATAAAGGAGACCTACGACAAGCTCGGTATTCCGCTTGAGGAGCAGAAGATGCTGGCAGGCGTCGCCGTCGACGCGGTTTTCGACAGCGTTTCCGTCTTTACCACTTTCAAGGAAAAACTCGCCGAGGAAGGGGTTATTTTCTGCTCTATATCCGAGGCGGTGGAAGAATATCCCGATCTTGTGCGCAAGTATCTGGGTTCGGTCGTGCCGCGCGGGGATAATTTCTATGCGGCTTTGAATTCCGCGGTCTTTACGGACGGTTCCTTCGTCTATATTCCCAAGGGAGTAAGGTGCCCAATGGAGCTTTCTACTTATTTCCGTATAAACGCCGAGAACACCGGACAGTTCGAAAGAACTCTTATAATCGCCGAGGAGGGCAGCTACGTAAGCTATCTTGAGGGTTGCACAGCTCCGCAGAGAGACCAAAACCAGCTCCATGCCGCGGTGGTTGAACTCATAGCCCATAATGACGCCACCATAAAGTATTCGACAATACAGAACTGGTACCCGGGAGACAAGCAGGGCAAGGGCGGAATATACAATTTCGTAACCAAACGGGGAAGATGCGTCGGCAGGAGTTCAAGGATTTCCTGGACGCAGGTTGAAACCGGTTCCGCTATTACCTGGAAATACCCGAGTTGCGTTCTTGAAGGGGATAATTCGGTCGGGGAGTTTTACTCCGTTGCCCTTACAAACAGGCGCCAGCAGGCCGACACCGGAACCAAGATGGTTCACGTGGGAAAAAACACCAGCAGCACGATTATTTCCAAGGGCATTTCCGCGGGCGAGGGGCAGAACATATACAGGGGACTTGTTGAAATTGGTAAAAATGCCGAGAAGGCGAGAAATTACACGCAGTGCGACTCGATGCTTATAGGGGACCGCTGCGGAGCACACACTTTTCCATATATAGAGGTCAGAAACTCCACGGCCCACATGGAGCACGAGGCTTCTACCTCTAAAATAGGTGAGGACCAGATGTTTTACTGTCGCCAGAGAGGGCTTTCCGCCGAAGACGCGGTTTCGCTCATAGTAAACGGTTTCTGCAAGGAAGTTTTCAAGGAGTTGCCGTTTGAGTTCGCGGTTGAAGCTGAAAAACTGTTGAGCGTAAGTCTTGAGGGAAGCGTGGGTTAATAAGGGTTCCGCCGTAATTCTGAAAAAAAGATTTTTAGGAGGAGCGAAACATGCTCGAGGTGAAAAACCTGCATGTGCAGGTAGATGACAAGGAAATACTGAAAGGAATGAACATTACTGTGGCGCCCGGGGAGGTCCACTCCATAATGGGCCCGAACGGTTCGGGAAAGAGCACCCTTGCCCAGGTTCTTGCAGGTAAGGAAGCTTACGAAGTTACCGAGGGGGAAGTAACTTTTCAGGGCAAGGATCTTCTCGATCTTGAGCCCGAGGAAAGGGCGTGCGAAGGGATATTTCTGGCTTTCCAGTACCCCGTAGAGATTCCGGGGGTTGCGAACACTTATCTTCTTCGCGAGGCTCTTAATGCAAAAAGGGAGTACCGGGATGAAAAACCGCTTAAGCACGTTGAGTTCGGCAAGCTTGCCAGAGAGAAAATGAAAGCGCTCGGTATTGACGAGGATCTTCTTAAAAGGTCCGTGAACACGGGGTTCTCGGGTGGAGAGAAGAAAAGGAACGAGATATTCCAGATGCAAATACTCGAACCGACGCTGGCGGTGCTTGACGAGACGGATTCCGGTCTTGACATAGATGCGCTCAAGATAGTGGCAAACGGGGTGAATTCGATGAGGGACTCTGGACGTTCCTTTATAGTGATAACCCATTACCAGCGACTTCTTAACTATATAGTTCCCGATTTTGTCCACGTGATGGTTGATGGAAAAATCGTAAGATCGGGAGGAAAGGAACTTGCCCACGAGCTTGAGGAAAAAGGTTACGCCGGGTTTTAAGGTCTCGGGCAGCCTGCAAGGAGCATAATACTATGGCTATTGTTTTTGACGGTACACGCGAAAGTTACGTCGAGAGACTCTCTGAGTTTCTCGATAGCGAGCAAAAAAATGCCCCCGAGTGGGTAAACACCCTTCGCCGTGAGGCGATTTCAGGATTCGCTGAACTTGGATTTCCGACGCTTTCTGACGAAGAGTGGAGATTCACCAATCTTGAGGCACTTCGGAGAGGTTCTTTTTCAATTGCCGAGAATGGAATCTCCGGGGTTTCTAAAAAATCCGTGGATTCCTACGGGTTTCCCGGGCTTGATTGCCCGAGGCTTGTATTTGTAAACGGTCGTTTCGCTCCTTCCCTTTCAGACACTGTAGATGCCGGGAAAGGAATACTGGTAAAAAGCCTGTCGGAGGCAATCTCTGAGCAAGGCGATCTTGTGAAGGACCACTTGGCGAGGTACGCAGATTATGAAAAAGACGCGTTTATTTCCCTTAACACGTCCTATTTTGAAGACGGAGTGTTTGTTTACGTTCCCGACGGAACCGTCTTCGAACAACCCGTACACGTTCTTCACGTATCGACAGATGAAGGCCGTCCTTTGTTCATAAATCCGAGAAATCTCATCATAGTCGGGCAAAGTTCGGTCGCCAAGGTAATAGAACATTACGTGTCGGCATCCCAGAGCGTCTATTTCTCAAATGTGGTCACGGAAGTTGTCTGCGGAGAAAACGCGAATCTTGAGCACTACAGACTTGAGTTTGAAAGCCAGAAGGCGTTTAATTTCTCCACACTTAGGGTAAATCAGCAGAAAAACAGCAACATCGCTTCTCACTCGGTTCTCTGCGGAGGGGCCATAGTGAGGAACAATGTTCATCCCGTTTTGGCCGGAGAAGGATGCAACTCCGACATTTACGGCCTTTTCATATCCGAGGGACGCCAGCACATGGATAACTTCATGCGGGTTGAGCACGCGAGTCCTCATTGCGACAGCCGCCAGTTCTATAACGGCGTACTTGATGGTCGCTCAAAGGGGGTTTTTCACGGAAGGATCCTGGTTCACGAAGGCGCCGAGAAGACAGATGCGAAGCAGACCAACAGGAACCTTCTTCTCTCTGACACGGCCCAGATAGACACGAAGCCTCAGCTTGAAATATACAACGACGACGTAAAGTGCACCCATGGCGCTACGATCGGGCAGATGGATGAAGAAGCCCTTTTTTACCTGCGTTCAAGGGGAATCTCAGCAAGGCAGGCAAAAATCATAATGCTCCAGGCCTTTACTGGCGAGACCCTAGAGCATATGTCAATTGACTCCGTGAGAGAAGCCCTTGAGAGCGTGGTCATGAAATGGTTTGAACAAAGGCTTGAAAACGGCAAAGCGAGGTAGGTTTGTGTCCGACTATAAGAAAGCAGCAAAGGTTTCAGACATACCTGAAGGAGAAGTGGAATCTTTTTTCATCGATGGAGATGCGATTGCCATATGCAGCGTAGAGGGGAATTTCTACGCCTTTCGGGATGAATGCACCCACCAGTGTTTTACTCTTTCAGACGGCGACCTTGACGGAGAACGCATCACCTGCTGTTATCATGGGGCTGAGTTCAACGTCAGAACCGGAGAGGTGCTTTGCCTTCCGGCGGTCGAACCCCTAGAGATCTACCCGGTAAAGATTGACGGGGACGACATACTTGTAAAACTCGATGACTGACCGTCCCCGCTTTTTTAACCAGCTGGTTTGAATTTGGGGAGTGTAACCTCATCGGTAATGTCATCG
>JAPPAR010000006.1 GCA_026705445.1 Candidatus Dadabacteria bacterium | reverse complement strand
ATCCCTTATGACAGCTGGTGCTCCGGCTTTCAGTTAACATCGTTCTGCTACAATTATAACTGAAAGGGCATCTTTTGGAACACCGATAGACAGAACGATGTAGGCGAGAGGAATCACGGCCTCCGCCCGAAGCAAGAGAGCATTCTCCTGAGCTCTTTTTTCTTTTCGGTCATCATTTAGCCAAGAAATATACAATCTCCCCGCAGAAACTTGCACCTATCCTTCGCGATCCACCCCGCGAAACGTCCAGCGGGAGTTCAGGTAATAGTTAAGCAAAGCGCCCGGAGCGATCCCGCACGCTTGGAGCAATACGGGGAAAACTCGGGGAAACATAATTGATAGGGTGACAAAGACCGAGTAGCTGAGTAAAAGAGTCATAAGGGAAACCACGGTAAATTTAACCCCCCTTGCCGACCTACGCCCGATCATGGCGCGGTCACCGAAAGCCCAGTAATTATTCATCATGAAGTTCGAAAAAATAGAGATCATTATCGCCACGGGCGAAGCGACAAACTTGTGAATACCAAACCTGAGCATAAGGTAGAAAGAAACCAGACTGACAACCGCCCCGCAAAGACCTGTAAAGCAGAACTTGGCGAAGGTAATGTGGCTTCTCAGGCGAATCCGGAGAATGCCGAGCAGAAACTCCGCCATGTTCGCCACGCCAAGCTTGGTTTCCCCGCGCTCGCGCTCGCTGAAATGGATCGGCTCCTCTACCACGCGCGCTCCGTAGCGGATCAGTCGGTGAAGAAGTTCGACCTGAAACACATACCCCCTCGCCCGGACATCCCGCAGTCCCGCCGCCCTGAGTTTTTTCGTCCTTATGGCCTTGAACCCGGCGGTGCAGTCGGAAACCCCCTTCAGGCCGCCTATCCACCTGGCAAGCCGATTTCCCCACCGCGAGAGGAGTCGCCGCCTCAGGTTCCAGCGTTCATCAAGCGAGCCTCCCACGACGTAGCGGCTCCCGATAGCCACATCGGCACCGTCCGCAATCCTCCCAAGCAATCTCCTGGCGTCGGCCGGGTCGTGCGAGAAGTCGGCATCCATCTGCACCACGACATCGGCGTCGAGAACATCCATCGCATGGGTGATTCCGCGCACGTAAGCGTTCCCGAGGCCTTGCCGCTTTCCCTCGAGCAGATAAACGCGTCCGTCCGTTTCGGAAGCAAATTCCCGGACAAGTTGCGCCGTGCCGTCAGGACTGTGGTCGTCAACGACAAGAAACACTGTATCCGGATCCCTGTAGAGCTGCGTAAGCCGCCTGAGCAGCGAAGTGATATTAAGCGCCTCGTTGTAAGTCGGGATAACGAAGCACACCCTTGTGTTGCCGACACTCAATCAGAAGCCTCACGCAAGGCAAAAGTGGAACAAAAGACAAAACTGTCTGTGGAAATGCTTTTTCCGCTCAATTTCGACACTCCCCGCAATTATTTTACCGGAACTGGCAGGGAAAGTTATTTTCCCGCCCGCAGGTGAACCTCACTTATCATCCTCGGTGTTGAAGAAACCGCCGTGAAAGTCTTTCTTCCGAAAGTTATCCGTACGGGGATTTGTTCAGGCATATGCTCAAAAAGCTGCAGG
Organism: Candidatus Dadabacteria bacterium; assembly: GCA_026705445.1. Lineage (NCBI taxonomy): Bacteria > Pseudomonadati > Thermodesulfobacteriota > Candidatus Dadabacteria > Candidatus Dadabacteria bacterium. Next base: position 544 of record JAPPAR010000006.1, on the reverse strand, counting down.
TGATTCAATTGAGTTGCCGAAAATTGCCTGCTGAAAATAACGCTTGTGGACAAATCAGGGAGAGTTACGTCTTAGCAGTGTCGGGAACAGCATTCTGGGCACAGCAAACACAGAAATATCCAGACCTCCTGTCCAAATTGCCGATTCCGGAGTGAAAAACTGCGCTTCCCGCAGTCAGTTCAGGACTTCCTGTCTTTTACAAGCGCCCCTTGAACATTGAAGTGCACCACCCCTAAAATCAGGGTTTGAGTCCTTATGAGGGATACACCTCAATTTGAAAGGGCCAAGCGACAAAGATAATCTCTAAAGTGCTATCAATAGGAGGTTATCGAATGTCATACAAGCACTTGACCCCAAAAGAAAGGTTCCTGATCCACCACTATTTGCAAGAAGACTGCTCGCGGCGCAAGATTGCCAAAACCCTCAGACGCAATCCCTCTACGATCAGTCGAGAGATAAGGCGTAACACCGGTAAACGTGGTTACCGATACAAGCAGGCAGATCAATTCGCAAAGCGTCGTCGCAGGGAAGCATCCTCAGTTCC
>JAPPAR010000005.1 GCA_026705445.1 Candidatus Dadabacteria bacterium | reverse complement strand
CCGGCTTTCCGGGTCTCCAGAGCTGCTGATCGGCGAGTTTGCCGAAGCGAAAAACACATTCGAGGAACGAAAGAGCGAGCGTTACAGGGAAGTCGCGCCGGTCATCGGTCGGCTTGCCGAAGCTCTTGCACGTAGTGGCCAATTCGCAACGGAGGACAAGATTCTGGATGTGGCGATTGCTTTTGAGAGGATGTTCAAACCGAAGGACGGGAGAATCAGCGAGCAACTCCAAAAGAACGTAGCTGACCTTCTAGGAGGCGAGGATGAAGTACAATCTCAGATAAAGGAGAATATAAAGCATTTTTATGATGTACGATCAGCAATAATTCATGGGCCAAAAAACGGCAAAAAAAAGCGTTTGCTGGAAGAAAAAAAAGAAGCATTTGATGCGGGGTTCAATCTAGCTCGTCGGTCGCTGTTCAAGATGTTACGGAATAGTCCACCTCAGCAGTGATACGGTTCGGCTTCTCTTTAATAATAAGCACACTTAAGAAGTCTCTGTTTTAGTTTTCCACTCTTCAAGCATGCCGGGAAGACTGAAAAGATACATCATCACAAGCCGAGTAAACAAGTGTAATTCTTCTGCTTCTTGATGTGTAAAAGGATCTTCTTCATGAGCAGCATCATTACCATCAAGACGGATACGGTCTGCCCAGTCCGCCATGTCCTGAGTAATTTTACCAGTCTTAGCCGCACTTTTTATCCGATCTATAAGCCTCCCTTTAGCTTCTGGATCAATCTTTTTCAATCCCGTATCAAGTGTTTTTCTAAACATTGCCCCCGCAGCATTAGGAGAACTCTTTACGCTATTAACGGCTTCCAAATAATACATATTAACATTCTCTGGAAGATGCTCTGGTATTTCTGGAGTTTCTGGTTTTGGGTAAAAATCGACAAAAAGAAATTTGGACGGAAACCGAGAAAAATCGTTTGCTAGTTCACTATGAGATCCTGAGTACGTGTAGTCCCTTAGGTTTACCTGAAAAACTGCCGTTGCCGCTTTCTGACAAGTGCTAATTCCACATATTACAAAAGTGTATATTATCCCCTTCTTTAATGGGGAATGAAATTCAGAAAGAATATAAAAACCGGCTTGTTTGGTTCCACAATGTGGGCAGTCGTGAGGAAAGCTAGGCATCAACTTCTCCTTTTGGATTGATCACATAGGAAGATAATTCGAGGTTCTAGAAAAGTCAATTTAGTAAAAATCTAAAAAAAAGATGGAGGATCAGTGCCTACAGCCGTCTTTTCTACAGAATCTGAAATTGTGCAGGTGGCCTAAAACCATCATGCAGACAAGGATCTAGAAGCCTCAAAAAAATTAAGCTTGAGAAGTAAGAGGCTTGCCTAGTATTGTATATAATTTCCAATAGAAATTATGCTAACCCTTGGTTGCCGCTCTTAGCATAAAGAAAGGGCGATCAAACCATTCTTGGAACCACAACAAATTGCTCATTTCGATTGCAAATCGCTGATTGGATTTAACGTGACATTCTGAGGATGACTTTAAAGAAATATTTGCTGATTATAGGAAGTTATGAGCGCAGAAAAAGTGATGGAACCATTTTTGTCATTTGATGAAAGTAGCTCTCAAACTATAGTAGTAGTAGTTGTAACCTGCTAAAATCAGCTGGCTTTGGCAGCCTCAACCACCTTGGATGCGGCTTCTTTCATGTCGGCCCCGGTCTCGATGTCAAGACCCGAGTTAGATAGAATTTCCCTCCCGGCTTCAACATTGGTTCCTTCAAGCCTGACCACCAAGGGAACATTTATTCCGACTTCGCCCGCGGCCTCCACGATACCATCGGCGATGGTATCACATTTCATAATACCGCCGAAAATATTAACGAAGATGGCTTTTACGTTTTCGTCGCTCAGGATCATCTTAAACGCCTTTGTAACCTGCTCCGTAGTGGCCCCTCCACCGACGTCAAGGAAGTTTGCTGGTTCTCCGCCATGGTGCTTGATAATGTCCATGGTCGCCATGGCAAGCCCCGCGCCGTTAACAAGACACCCTATGTTTCCGTCAAGCTTGACAAAGCTTATCCCCGCATCGCTTGCCTCAAGTTCAAGCGGGTCCTCTTCATCCCTGTCCCTAAGCCCCGCAATGTCACGGTGGCGGAAAAGTGCGTTATCATCGAAGTTAATCTTCGCGTCGAGTGCCACTATGTTCCCATCTGAGGTAAGAACAAGCGGGTTTATCTCCGCCAGGGAGCAATCCTTTTCAATGAATACCCGGTAAAGGGATGAGATAAACGATACCGCCTGCCTCACGGCACCACCCTCAAGACCCATGAAGTAAGCGATTTTCCTGCACTGGTAGGGCTGAATGCCAAGAGAGATATCGACGTGCTCCTTGATTATCTTCTCAGGAGATTTGGCCGCCACTTCCTCGATCTCAACCCCGCCTTCAGGGCTTCCCATAACGACCACTTTTTCCCGGGAGCGGTCAATAACCATGCCGAGATAGAACTCCTTTTCTATACTGGAGGCTTCCTCGATAAGAACGCTTCCAACGGTCTTGCCCTCGGGGCCCGTCTGGTGGGTGACCAGGCTCATCCCGATTATCTCATCCGCAGCCTCCATAGCGTCGTGGGAATTGTCAACTACCTTTATTCCGCCTCCCTTGCCCCGGCCGCCGGCGTGAATCTGGGCTTTTACCACGTATTTTGCCGAGTTGAGGGCATCAAGCACCTCCGACACCTCATCCGCGCTGAAAACCACCTGTCCCCCCGGGACCCTGACTCCGAAATCTGAGAGAAGCTTCTTGGCCTGGTATTCGTGTACGTTCAATCTGGTGCCCTCTCCTATTTCCCCTTGATCTTCCTCAAAAGCCAGGAAAGCGGATCATAATACTTGTCAACCACCCTCTCCTTAAGCGGAATGATTCCGTTATCCGTTATGTGTATGTCCTCGGGGCACACTTCCGTGCAGCACTTCGTGATGTTGCAGAAGCCGACCCCCGCTTCCTCGCGCGCAAACTCCCTCCTGTCAAGCACATCCAGAGGATGCATCTCCCGCTCGGCGATCTTTATCATGAACCTCGGCCCCGCAAACGCGTCTTTTCGGTTGTGGTCGCGAAGTATGTGACAGACATTCTGGCATAGAAAGCACTCTATGCATTTTCGGAATTCCTGTCCCCTCTCCACGTCCTCCTGGTACATGATCCACTCGATATCTTCTGCGGGGGTAAACGGAGGAATCTTCTTGCTTACCTCGTAGTTCCACGACACGTCAGTTACGAGATCCTTTATCACAGGAAACGCCTTGATCGGGTAGACGGTGATCGTTTCGCCCTCGGCGAAACTGTCCATGCGGGTCTTGCAGGCAAGCTTCGGTTTTCCGTTTATCTCGGTGCTGCAGGAGCCGCACTTGGCCGCCTTGCAGTTCCATCTTATCGCCAGGTCGCCGTCGTAGTTTGCCTGTATGTAGAAAAGCGCGTCGAGGACCACCATCCCCTCGTCTACCGGGACCTCGTACTCCTTTTCCTCTCCACCCTGGGAATCTCCGCGAAAAACTCTTAGCTTGGCTACCGACATCACTTATCCTCCGTAAACAGTTTCGAAAGCTCTTCGGGCATCTCCGTGATCGGCCGCGTTGCTATGTCCATAGCCTCGTCTTTAATGGAGACAATGAAATTGAGCTTGCCCCATGTCTCGTCGTCGCTCTCAGGATAATCGACCCGGCTGTGAGCTCCCCTGCTCTCTTTTCTCGCAAGCGCGCATCTCGCAAGGGACTCCGAGACGATCAGCATTGACTTAAGGTCCCTGCAGAGATGCCAGCCCGGGTTAAACATCACCGAGCCCTCTATCTTGAGTACTTTCGCCCTCTCCTTCAGTCCCTCTATCTCGTCTATGCCCTTTTGTATGTTCTCTTCCGTGCGGAATACCCCTATGTAGAGCTGCATTACGTCCTGGAGATCCTGATGGATCGTGTAGGGGTTCTCTCCCTGGGTGTTGTTAAAAGGCTCGCGAAGCTCGTTTGCGTATCCCTCAACGAGCTCGGCGGGTATCTGTGCGTGGGATTTTCCGCTCGCGTAAGCCGCGGCTCCCTCGCCCGCCCTTTTCCCGAAGACGAGAAGATCAGAAAGGGAGTTTCCGCCTAGACGGTTAGCCCCGTGCATTCCTCCTGCGACCTCGCCCGCTGCAAATAGCCCCGGAACCGTGCTCGAGCAGGTATCTCCTTCAACCTTGACTCCGCCCATCACGTAATGGGTGGTCGGGAACACTTCCATCGGTCCTTTCGTTATGTCTATGTCGGCAAACTCCATGAACTGGTGGTACATGCTAGGGAGCTTTCGCTTTACGTAATCGGCCCCCCTGTGCGAGACGTCAAGGAATGCTCCGCCGTGGGGAGAACCGCGGCCCTGCTCAACCTCCGTGTATATGGATCTTGCGACCACGTCGCGGGTTGAGAGCTCCATGCGCTCGGGATCGTATCTCTCCATAAAGCGCTCGCCCTCGCTGTTTGTGAGAATGCCTCCCTCTCCGCGCACCGCCTCGGTAACAAGGATTCCCCTTACGCTCGGGGGCCAGACCATCCCCGTGGGATGGAACTGTATGAATTCCATGTCTATAAGCTCGGCTCCCGCCTCATACGCCATCGCGTGACCGTCGCCGGTGTATTCCCAGGAGTTCGAGGTGTACTTGTAGGCCTTTCCTACCCCGCCAGTCGCAAGAACAATGGCGTTTGCGCGGAAAAGTACAAACTTTCCGCTCTCTCTCCAGTAGCCGAAAGCTCCCACAACCCTGTCTCCGTCCTTTACGAGATGGGTTATCGTGCATTCCATGTAGACGTCTATGCCCGAGTGTATCCCCTTTTCCTGAAGTGTCCTTATCATCTCGAGACCAGTTCTGTCGCCCACGTGTGCAAGCCTCTTCCAAGTGTGCCCGCCGAAGGCCCTCTGATTTATTCTTCCCTCTTTCGTTCTGTCAAAAAGAGCTCCCCAGTACTCGAGCTCTCTCACCCTCTCGGGAGCCTCCTGGGCGTGGTAAAGGGCCATCTGCCAGTTGTTAAGCATCTTCCCGCCAGCCATGGTGTCCTTGAAGTGGGTTTCCCATTTGTCCTTTGTGTCAACGTTTGCCAAGGCGGCCGCAACGCCGCCCTCGGCCATTACGGTGTGGGCCTTGCCGAGCAGGGATTTACATATAAGTGCGGTCGAGGCGCCCTTTGCGGAAGATTCGATGGCGGCCCGAAGCCCTGCCCCGCCTGCGCCGATAACTATAACGTCATGAGTGTGTGTTTCGTATTTTTCCACGTCTATATCAACCTCAGATCAGTGATTGTTCCGTTCGCTACCAGAAACACGTAAAGGTCCGTGAGAGCCACGAAAACAAGGCTTGTCCACGCCCATTTCATATGTACTTCGTTCTGGACGCTTATGGCGCCCCAGAGGCGAAAGCGGGTCGGACACTTTGAGAACACGTCTAGATTCCCTCCCATCAGGTGGCGAAACGAGTGGCAGGAAAACGAATACATGGTAAGCAGGAACGCGTTTGCGGTAAGAACTATGGTCCCGACGCCCACTCCGGCCCCGTCATGGAAGAAAAAGGCTTCGTACGAGTCAATCCACAAAAACAGCAGAATGACGATAGAGGCGTAGAGAAAAAACCTGTGGATGTTCTGCAGGATGAACGGAAAGCTCGACTCTCCGGTGTAGGAACCCCTTTTGCCGACCGGTTTTACCGCGCAGCCCGGAGGCGAGAAGAAATACGCCCGGTAGTATGCTTTTCTGTAGTAATAGCAGGTCGCTCGGAATCCAAGCGGCGCCCAGAGAATAAGTATTGCCGGGGAAGCCGGCCACCAGTCAAAAAGCAGAAGCGGGGAATAAAAAGGCGAGAGATAGGGCTCGGTGTAGAAAAACTGGTTCGAAAGAGCCCTCCACGTGGAGTAGATTCCAAAAGCCCCAAGTACCACCCCGGTTATGAGAGGCTCCACCCACCACACATCCTTTCTCATGGTGAGCGCCTTGCTCGCCGTACCGTTAGCCATATTGTAGAAACCTCCAAAAATATTCCGGAGCGTCCGTCCGAGATTATAAACGGCGCCGGGGGGCGGAATGTAAACGGAACCCTAGAGGATTCCCATTCCGTCAATTATTTCGCAAAGCTCTTTCACCTTGCCCGCCGAGACATGCAGCGCCTCCATCTCCTCACTGGAAATCTCAACCCCTATTATCTCCTCAACCCCTTCCGCGCCGAGCCTTACGGGAAGACCCACGAAGGTATCTTCCACTCCGTAATGTCCGTCCGCATACACGCAGCAGGGCAGTACTTTCTTCTTATCCTTTATGATTGCCTCGGCCATTTCCACCGCGGCTACCGCGGGGGCGTAAAAAGCGCTTCCGGTCTTAAGAAGCGCTACTATTTCGGCCCCTCCCTTCCTGGTGCGGTCGACCATCTCCTCGAGCCTTGAAGCGGGGACAAGCTGCGCTATGGGAATACCCGACACCGTGGTGTTGCTTAGAAGCGGAACCATCGTGTCTCCGTGTCCGCCGAGAACCGAGGCGTTTATGTTCTCAACCGATACCCCGAGTTCCATGGCGATAAACGCCCGGAAACGCGCGGAATCAAGCACCCCCGCCATCCCCATCACCTTGTTGTCCGAAAGGCCGCTTACCCTGTGCGCCACGTAAACCATGGCGTCAAGCGGGTTGGTGACCAGTATGAGTATCGCGTCCGGGGAATGGGCAACCACCTGCTCGGTAACGCTCTTTACCACCTTGGTGTTTGTCGAGATAAGATCGTCACGGCTCATCCCGGGCTTTCTCGGAATCCCGGAGGTGATTATCACCACGTCTGAACCTGCCGTGTCTTCGTAGTTGGTTGAACCGACGAGATTTACGTCGCTTCCGGTAATCGGGCACATCTGGGCAAGGTCAAGCGCCTTTCCCTCGGGAATTCCCTCCACTATGTCAATCAAAGCCACGTCGGCAAGTTCAAGCTGTGCAATCCGAAACGCCGCCGACGCGCCGACGTTTCCCGCACCTATCACAGAAATTTTCGCTCTGCCGTTCTTCAAGATCCCACTCCTTTTGAAAAGATTTGCGTGCCGCAGCCCCTCTAGTCCATTACCTTGTCCATGTTTGACACGATGGCCTCTCCGTACTCGGAACACTTAAGAAGGGTCGCCCCCTCCATCTGTCTCTCGAGGTCATAGGTAACCGTTTTCTGCAAAACAGTCTCTTCCATCGCCCTGAAAACAAGCTCCGCGGCCTCGTGCCATCCCAGGTACTGGAACATCATGACTCCCGAGAGTATCACGGAACCCGGGTTTACCTTGTCCTGCCCGGTGTACTTGGGAGCGGTTCCGTGGGTGGCTTCGAAAACCGCTAGGTAATCGCCTATGTTGCCGCCCGGAGCAACTCCGAGACCTCCTACCTGCGCGGCGCAGGCATCTGACATGTAGTCGCCGTTAAGATTAGGCATGGCCATCACGTCGTATTCACTGGGTCTCGTTAGAACCTGCTGGAACATGCTGTCGGCTATGCGGTCCTTCATGACGATCTTGCCATCGGGCTGCTTGCCGCCGTAATCGTCCCAGAGTTCATCCTCGGTTATGGTGATCTCCGGAAACTCCTCTTTCGCAAGCTCGTAACCCCATTCGCGGAAGGCACCCTCGGTGAACTTCATTATGTTGCCCTTGTGGACTAGTGTGACGCTCTTTCTTTTATACTCTATTGCGTATTCGATCGCCTTTCTAACGAGCCTCTTGGTTCCGAAAGGACTTATGGGCTTTATTCCTATTCCGCTGAGTTCGCGGATGTTCACCCCGTAATTCTCAACTAGATACTCCCTTACGGCAGCCGCTTCCTCGGTACCGCTCTCCCACTCGATTCCCGCGTACACGTCCTCGGTGTTCTCCCTGAATATCACGACATCTAGCTTGCCGGGAACCAGAAGAGGGTTGGGGGTTCCCTTGATCCATCTTACGGGCCTTACGCAGGCGTACAGGTCAAGTATCTGGCGGAGCGCAACGTTAAGGCTCCTTATTCCTCCTCCAACCGGAGTGGTAAGCGGGCCCTTTATGGCAACAATATATTCCTTTATCGTTTCGGTGGTTTCCTCGGGAAGCCATTCGCCGGTCTCTTCATACGCTTTCTCTCCGGCCAGCACCTCAAGCCACGCTATCTTCTTCTTTCCTCCGTAAGCTTTCTCGACCGCGGCGTCGAACACTATCTGGGACGCATGCCAGATGTCGGGGCCTATCCCGTCGCCTTCTATGAAGGGAATTATCGGGTTGTCGGGAATTACAAGCTTTCTGCTTTCCTCATCAATCTGTATTTTTTCTCCGCTTGGGACTGTCATTGAACACCTCTCCTTTTGAGCTAAACGAAAATTTAAATCTTACAATATAATGAAAAAAACCGCCCTTTTCAAATCTGTCTCTCCACCTACCCTGATATCATCTGACGCAGGACGGTCTGAAGTATCCCGCCGTTGCGGTAATATTCGACCTCAACCGGCGTATCGAGCCTGCATGTGGCGTGAAATTCTCTCTGCCCGCCATCAGAGTCCGTCACGGTTACGGTCATCCGTTTGCCCGGAAAAAGATCCTCTGAAATCCCGCTTACGCTGAAGGTCTCAAAGCCCGTGATGCCGAGAGATTCCGCACTCTCCCCCTCTTCGAACTGAAGGGGCAGAACCCCCATTCCCACCAGGTTGCTCCTGTGAATCCGCTCGAAACTCTCAGCTATGACGCACCTCGCGCCCAAAAGAGCGGTTCCCTTTGCCGCCCAGTCCCGGGAGCTTCCAGTCCCGTACTCCTTCCCGCCGATCACGACAAGGTCCGTACCGTCGCCCATGTACCTTGAGGACGCTTCGTAAATCGACATTTCCTCTCCCGTGGGAACGTGAACCGTCCACCCTCCTTCCTTTCCTCCGACCATCTTGTTTCTTATCCTGATGTTAGCAAACGATCCGCGGATCATGACCTCGTGATTCCCCCTCCTTGAACCGAAGCTGTTAAAGCTCCTCGGGGTAACGCCCTTCGAGATGAGATAGCCGCCTGCGGGGCCGTCCTTGGGGATTGAGCCCGCGGGAGAGATATGATCCGTCGTTATCGAGTCCCCGAGCAGCGCGAGCACGTTCGCCCCTTCTATGTCTTCTGGGTCTTCAGGCTCAAGCGGGAAATCATCAAAAAACGGAGGCTCCTGTATGTAAGTGGATTCCGTATCCCACTCGTAAATGCCTGACTGCGGAGCCTCAAGAGATTTCCAGGTTTCATCGCCTTCAAAAACCCGGGAATACTGAGTGTTGAATATTTCGGGGGTGATTGACTCCGCTACCGTATCGATTATCTCCTGCTGCGTCGGCCATATGTCCCTGAGGAACACTTCGTTTCCGTCGCTTCCAACCCCGAGAGGTTCGCTGTAGAGGTCGATTCCGACCTTGCCTGCTATGGCGAACGCCACGACAAGCGGAGGCGACGCCAGGTAAGCGAATTTCACAAGCGGGTGCACCCTACCCTCAAAATTCCTGTTTCCGCTTAGAACCGCGGCGCAGGTAAGGTCGTTTTCCCTTATGGCCGCGTCCACGTCTTCTGGAAGCGGACCGCTGTTTCCTATGCAGGTCGTGCATCCGTATCCGACCAGACCGAAACCCAGTTCCTCAAGATACGGGGTAAGTCCCGCGGCGTTCAGGTAATCCGTTACCACCCTCGATCCCGGCGCCAAACTCGTTTTCACGTAAGGATTAACGGAAAGCCCCCTCTCAACGGCCTTCTTGGCGAAAAGCCCCGCCCCTACCATAACGGAGGGATTCGAGGTATTCGTACAGCTCGTGATGGCAGCTATTACGACCGAACCGTCTGAAATTCCGTTCGCCGCGCGCGATGCGTCTCCGCTCGCGGCAAGTCCCCTCGCCTGAAGATTCTCGTGGTAGGAGCTTTTCATGTCCCCAAGCGATATCCTGTCCTGCGGGCGGCTCGGGCCGGCAAGAGACGGCTCGACGGTTGATATGTCAAGTTCTAGCGTATCGGTGCAAACCGGGTCTTCCGCATCGTCGGTTCTGAACATCTTCTGTTCCTTCGTGTAGGCCTCGACAAGCGTGGCAGCGTCGTCCCTGCCAGTCGTCCCGAGGTATCTAAGTGTTTCGGCGTCTACCGGGAAAAATCCCATGGTGGCTCCGTACTCGGGAGCCATGTTCGCTATCGTGGCCTGGTCAGAGAGCGCGAGGTTGCTCACTCCGGGCCCGAAAAACTCGACGAACTTGCCGACAACGCCCTTTTTCCTCAGCATCTCGGTTACCGTGAGAACCAAGTCCGTTGCGGTAACACCCTGTGAGAGGCGGCCGGTCAGCCTGAATCCGATGACGTCGGGTATCAGCATGTAAAGCGGCTGCCCCAGCATGCAGGCTTCTGCCTCTATTCCCCCTACCCCCCAGCCCATGACGCTAAGACCGTTTATCATGGTCGTGTGGGAATCCGTTCCCACTAGGGTGTCTGGGTAAGCAACCGACTCGGAGCCTGTCTGCTTTGAGACGACTACGCTCGCAAGACACTCAAGATTGACCTGGTGCACTATTCCGGTTCCCGGGGGCACGACCCTGAAATTGTCAAAGGACCCCTGGGCCCATTTCAAGAAGGTGTATCTTTCCCTGTTTCTTTCGTACTCGACTTCCACGTTCTTGCCGAAAGCGTCGCCGCTTGCGAAATAATCGACCTGAACGGAGTGGTCTATTACCAGATCAACGGGAACTATGGGATTCACAAGCGAGGGGTCTCCCCCTTTTTTCTCGACAACCGACCTCATCGCGGCAAGGTCGACCACGCAGGGAACTCCCGTGAAATCCTGAAGTATCACCCTCGCGGGGTTGTATGGAATTTCTCTCGCCTCGGTATTTGAAGGGTCCCACTTGGCGAGGGACTCCACGTGCTGCTCAGTCACGGTTTTTCCGTCAAAATTCCTGAGCACGTTCTCAAGCAGTATTCTTATTGAAAAAGGCAGTCTTGAAATCGATACGCCGTAGCGCTCTTCAAGTTTTGCGAGGGAATATATCTTGTAGGTTCTGTCCCCGACCGAAAGGTCGGAAAGAGTATCGAGATTGTCAGTCAAAGCCATATGGCACCTCTTTTACACAGTTTCATATTTTGGAAGTCAGCGGGGTATTTTACCAAAGAGGGAGAAAAAATAAAACAGTTTCTGACGCCGATTAGTAAGGAATTTACGTTTTCAAGTAACCGGACTCCTTAAAAATACTCCTGTGATTACCTTGTCTGCATTGTTGGGGAATTTATTGAATGAACCCGTTTGACAGCTTTGTTCTGGCTTGGTCTGAAATTACTCTTTGTTCTTTAGAAAGTTCGTGTTGCTCTAGCCGTTGTTCAAGATATTCTAATCGTTTATTAAGATGCTCGGTGGTATCCACAACAGAGGGGTTATAATCAAAGTAATCCAATTCAGGCTTTACCACTTCCGCTCTATTTGCAGCAGTGATTATACTCGCAACGGCTCCTAGCACTCTCATGGGTAAAGAAAGATTAAACATAAGAATAAATATCAATATAAGACCGATAGGGTTGAAGCTGAAGCCAGATATTGTGATACTAGTCATAAAAAATACTATAACTAGTGTGTCAGGAAAAGGAAACAGTTTTCGCTTATGCCGGAGAATCACCTCTGGAAGAATATTTCCTGTCCTGGTCTTTCCGGCAGCGGTCCGATATTGATATCTAATAATATATTAAATATAATATTTTATATAGATTAGCATATTAACTCTTGACTATCCCTCTCGATGTAATATATTAAGCTATATTAAAAATCGTTTTCAATATAGAATTGGATATCAAAATGAGCTATGCGATTGAACATATAGCCAGCGCGCTGAGGAAGGCCCGCGAGGCAAAGGGGCTCAGCCAGCGTGAACTCGGCAAAAAAGCAGGCGTTCCGCAGGGCCATATCTCAAAGATTGAGAACGGCGCGGTCGACCTCAGAGTTTCAAGTCTGGTAGCGCTAGCCCGCACTCTTGACCTGGAACTCGCGCTCGCCCCGCGCAAGATTGTTCCCGCCTTGAAATCGCTTGTGCGTAGCAGCGCCACGGACGCACTGCGGGAAAGGGTAACCCCGCAGCCGCTCTACAGTCTTGATGAGGAAGGAGATGACTGACGTACATGTTCTGGATGTCCTGCTTTACGGCGACCCCATAGGCACGCTTACCCGCGTAGGGGACGACCGCGCCTTATTCGCCTTCAATGACTCCTATATCGGGGACTCTGCAAAGCCCACGCTCGGTCTGGGGTTCAAGGACCGGTTCGGAGAACTGATTACCGGGTTTCCGCCCACGCAGACGCGGCTGATACCGTTTTTTTCAAACCTGCTTCCCGAAGACCCCATGCGCACCTACCTTGCGGATCGTGCGGGGGTAAAACCCGTCCGTGAGTTCTTCCTGCTCTGGGCGCTTGGCGCGGACCTTTCGGGAGCGGTCACCGTTACCCCCTCGGGCGGTGAATTATGGCCGTCGGATGTCTCCGACGACAGCGACCGCGGCAGCGGTCGGCGTGAGAATGCCCTGCGATTTTCTCTGGCCGGCGTACAGCTTAAGTTCTCAGCCGTTGAGAAGGCTCGCGGCGGTCTTACCCTCCCGGCCAGAGGCGTCGGCGGTTCATGGATAGTCAAGCTGCCTTCTCTTCATTTTGCGGGAGTGCCCGAGAACGAGTTCTCGATGATGACACTTGCCCGGCTCCTGGGCATAAACGTGCCGGAGGTGCGCCTCATCAGCGTTGACTCGATCGAAAACCTGCCCGAAGACATCGGTCGCTTAAGCGGACAGGCGCTTGCCGTCAGGCGCTTTGATCGGTCAGATGACGGCGGCGCGGTTCACGTCGAGGACTTTGCTCAGGTTTTCGGCATCTATCCGGAGGAGAAGTATAAAAAGGCCAGCGCGCGTAACATTGCCACAGTGATCGGGGCCGAATGCGGCGAGGATGACATTGCCGAGTTTATCCGCCGCCTGACCTTCAACACGCTTATCGGCAATGCCGACATGCACCTTAAGAACTGGTCCCTCATTTATCCCGACAGGCGCAATGCGGCACTGGCACCGGCCTATGATTTTGTTTCCACGATTGCCTATATAGAGGACAACGAGGCCGCTTTGAAATTCAGCCGGACCAAGTGCTTTGATCGCTATTCAGAGGATGAGCTTTCCCATCTTGCCGCCAAGGCCCTGCTGCCGGAGAAGCTCGTTCTGGACACTGTGCGTGAAACCGTCGCGTTGTTTTACCAGTACTGGAATGCGGAGAAGGCAAATCTTCCGTTGCCGGACAATGCCGTCAAGGCCATAGAGAATCATCTTAAGATTATCCCCTTGGCGATATGACACCTGCATGTCTTCCCCTCGATAGCAAGCAGCATAGTCCATCTCCCCGTAGCAAACCGGACAGTCAACATGCTCTGCTGCAATTATTAACAACAGTCTCCAAAGCTACCTGCTCAGGCGAGGTGATCGGGAGACCGCCGGGGATTTCCCCGACTCCAGGAGGTCAGTCGAACTTGCGTAGCGCGACACTTACGTTCGTTCCACCGAAACCGTAGGAATTGCTGAGAGCCACTTTTATCTTACTGTCTCTCGCGGTGTGCGGAATGTAATCCAGATCGCATTCGGGATCGCTCTCAAAAAGGTTTATAGTCGGCGGCAAAACGCCGTCTCGAAGCGCAAGCACGCAGATTGCCGCTTCCACCGCCCCCGCCGCGCCGAGCAGATGGCCGGTCATGGATTTCGTGGAACTCACCGGAATTCGCCGGGCGTCCTCGCCGAACACTTCCTTGATCGCGTTGGTTTCGTTAACGTCGTTAAGACGCGTCGAGGTTCCGTGGGCGTTTATGTAATCCACGTCCCCGGGATTAAGGCCCGAATCCTCCAGAGCCGCGTTCATGCAGCTTGACGGTCCCTCAAGCGAAGGCGCCGTGATGTGAAAGGCGTCGGCGCTCATTCCTGAGCCGAGCACCTCGGCGTATATGCTGGCACCCCTTTTTTTCGCGAACTCGAGCTCTTCAAGGATCAGCACTCCCGCCCCTTCCGAGAGGATAAACCCGTCGCGCCCCATCTCAAACGGCCTCGACGCGGTCTCCGGCTCGTCGTTTCTGGTCGAAAGCGCCTTCATGGCGTTAAAAGCCGCGAAGGTAAGGGGGATCAGCGGAGCTTCGGCTCCGCCGGCTATCATAACGTCCGCCTTGCCGTCCTGTATTATCTTGGCGGAAAGCGCAAGCGAGTGACCGCTTGCGGAACACGCGGTCGTCGAAGAGCAGTTGGGACCCTTGGCGTTAAACCTTATTGAGACGTATCCCGAAGCCATGTTGGTCACTATGTTCGGTATGAAAAACGGGGAAACGCGGTTAGGACCCTTGTTCTCCATCGTGAGGACGGTGTCGTAGAAGGTTTTCATCCCGCCGATTCCCGATCCGATAAAAGTCCCCGTGCGCCCGGCGATATCGTCGGTAACCTCAAGCCCGGCATCCTCAAGCGCGAGCTTGGTGGCCGCGATGGAGAGCTGGATGAACCTGTCGTTTCTCTTCGCGTCCTTCGGCTCCATATAGAGCGTCGGTTCGAAATCCTCCACCTGCCCCGCGATCTGCGTTTTAAGATCCGAGGGATTGAAGGACGAAACCCTGCTCACTCCGGGGGTCCCTTCGCAAATCGAAGACCAAGTGGCGTCGTTCCCCACCCCGACGGGCGTTATAAGCCCTATACCTGTAACCGCTACCCTTCTTCCCATTTCCCCTTATTCATCCTCCGAAGCGGCTTCAACTGAACTCTGGATAAAGTTGATCGCGTCCTGAACGGTTATTATGTTCTCCGCGTCTTCATCCGAGATCTCAAGCCCGAACTCATCCTCCATGGACATTATAAGTTCCACGAGGTCAAGCGAGTCGGCTCCGAGATCCTCTATAAAGGAAGAATCGGGAGTTATCTCATCCTCGGCTTTGCCGAGATGGCTCGCGATCATCTCCTTTACCTTAGCTAAAATTTCAGCATTATCCTTTGCCATGTGAGTCAAACCTCCTAAATTTTACATGTAAATTCCGCCGTTAACTTTTATAACCTCCCCGGTTATGTACGACGCGCCTTCGGAAACCAGAAAACACACCACGTTTGAGATGTCCTCAACGCGCCCGAATCTGCCGAGAGGTATAGCTTCCAGATATTTTTTTCTCATCTCCTCGTTAAGGTCCGCGATAATATCAGTTTCAACAAAACCGGGACTTACGGCGTTCACGGTTATTCCTCTTGAACTGAATTCCTTGGCGGTCGCTTTCGTAAGACCTACTACCCCGGCCTTTGAAGCGGCGTAATTCGCCTGCCCCGGGTTTCCGGCCTCACCGGCAGTCGAGGTGATATTTATTATTCTTCCGTAACGGTTCTTGAACATGCCCCTTGAAACCGCCTTGGTACAGTTAAACGCTCCCTTGAGGTTTATGTCCATGACACGGTCCCAGTCCTCCTCCCCCATTCTCATCAAAAGCCCGTCATTCCTTATTCCCGCGTTGTTAACAAGTATATGTATTCCGCCCAGTTCACCCGAGAGTTCCCCCACGCACCGCTGAACCTCGTCGAAATCGGAAACGTCAAAGCCGACCGCCCTGCCCTTGCCCCCTTCCTGCTCTATCTCCTTGAGGGTCTCCTCGGCCGCCTGGCTGTTGCTGATGTAGTTAATCAGAACATACGCCCCGCGCGAAGCGAGTTTCTTCGCAATGTCCTTTCCTATCCCGCGCGACCCGCCGGTTATAAGTGCAACCTGATTACTGAATTCCATCTGTCTTAATATGATTTAACTCCTCAATTTTTTCAATACCGGCACAACGAACGCCTTTAAGGGTTCTTTTCACAAGACCGCTTAGAACCTTGGATGGTCCGATTTCGAGAAACTTAGAAACCCCGGAGTCTTTTAGAAACTCAAGGGACTCAGCCCATCTCACCGGGCTTACCACCTGCTCCACCAGTATATCCGCCACCCTGGCAGAATCAGAATTGGCCTCCGCCCCGGTATTGGTGACCACAGGATACTTAGCAGGGTGAAAATCTATTTCCCCGAGAACGTCCTTTAGGCGCACGGCCGCGGGCTCCATAAGGGAGCAGTGAAAAGGCGCGCTCACCTCGAGCTCGACAACCCGTCTTGCCCCTTTTTCCTTAGCAAGCTCCGCCGCGGCCGAAACGGCCCGGGCTTCTCCGGAAATAACGGTCTGGGTGGGCGAATTGAAATTAGCCGGGGAGACCACGTTTTCTTCTCCCGCAACCTCGGCGCAAAGCTCGCTTACTTCCTCGGACGTGAGACCCAGCACGGCAGCCATTTTGCCGACTCCCGGAGGAACCGCTTCCTGCATGAACTCCCCTCTTTTTCTCACGGTACGCACAGCGTCACCAAACTCGAGGCACCCGGAGGCAACAAGGGCCGTAAATTCCCCGAGGCTGTGTCCGGCAACAAGATCGGGCCTTATTTCCGTCTCCTCAAGAACCACTCTCAACGCGGCCACGCTCGTTGTAAGTATCGCCGGCTGGGCGTTCGCGGTAAGAGCAAGGGTCGCCGCCTCGCCGTCGAAGCAAAGCTTCGCCAGGTCGATTCCCAGAGCGTCATTTGCCTCTTCAAAAGTCTGTCTCGCAACTGCGAACTCGGCGCAGAAATCAGCGCCCATGCCAATGTACTGGGAGCCCTGACCTGGAAAAAGGAAAGCTATCATAGATTCAGTGTGTGTTTAGTCTTCCGCAACGACTTCCGTATCGGGAGCCTGTCTGAAGAAATTCCTTCCCTTGTAGTAGCCGCAACTGGGACAGGCCCTGTGGGGAGGTTTCATCTCGTTGCACTCGGGACAAAAGGAAGCCCCCGGCAACGCAACGGAATAATGGGTTCTTCTTTTTCTTGATTTCGATCTGGAAGTCTTTCTTTTGGGTAATGCCATCTCAGTCTCCTGGTTGAAACTATATCTTTATATCTTTAAGCACCGCAAAGCGCGAGTCCTCCTGGCGAGTCTCGCAGCCGCACTGCTGTTCGTTAAGATTCTGTCCGCACCCGCTGCAAAGTCCCCTGCAGTTCTCGACGCAGACCACCTTGTAGGGAAGCGAAAGATTCACCTGCTCTCTCATGTAATCGTTAAGGTCTATCGTCCTACCCCGGTAAGTTTCATAATCTATCTCTCCGCCTGCTTCCTCCTTCTTTTCTGTCTCAGAAGGCGAAAGAATTAGGTTTACCTCAAGATTCGTATCAACGCTTACGTCGCTTAAGCAGCGGGAACACCGGGCGACCGCCAGAAATCCGATTTTTCCCCGCACGCTTATCTCGCCCGCCGTGCGTAAAAGATCAATATGAAACTCTATATCGGAACCCACGCTCGCGACTTCTGATTTCTCGGAACCGCCGAGCCATCCCGGCCCCCTCGTGAGATTGAGACTCAATCCCCCGTCCTTTATTTCCGATACGTTAACTCTCATCGCGCGGAAACCCCGCCTGCAAAAATTGCTCTAATATAAACCACAATCGCTTTATTGCAAGTAACTAAGAGAAATAGGAGTTTCCGGAGGATCAAGTTTCCGGAGTGAGCACAGGGTTGAACTGGGGTTGCGCGTTCCACAAATAGCCTTGTAACCAGAGCCGGCCTTCAACATCCTGACCAACCTTAGGAGGCTCACTGCCTGACCAAGCGCGTTGGGTCACAACAATTTCCAGTTCGGCATCTTCATACTCTTCTTCATCTGAAAACCTCATAACTGTAACCCTTATCTGCCAGCCGGATTGACCGAGCATATCGTCAAATCGTTCTTTTGAGAAGGGTTTTACCTCAAGCACGGGACCGTGAAACCAGTAGTCATCCTTATTCCATTCGGTAATGGACAGGAACATAGCTGCGCCTTCCATACTTATTACAGGAGGTGCCGACTCTTCCAAACCCAGTATTTGCCTTGTCTCAGGTGTTATGGAAATTTCTCTGACCTCAGCTGGTTTTGCCTCGTAGGCGATGCCTGACAGAATGAAGTCGTAAGCCTCTCCTGCCTTATACCATGCACAGTTGCTGAAAAATTGGGTATCAAAGAATGAAATGTCTGATTGGCCCCAGCTTCCCTCAATTAGGGTCTCTGCTCGGTTCAGGACAAAAACCTGTCTAATCTCAATACTAGCTTGAATACCTTCGCTGAAGAAGGGATACAAGCTGAGCAACTCGCCGCCTTCTTTGTCTACACTACTTGAACTCCGAAGTATACCAGTGAACGTGGTTATTAAACCTCTATTATTATTTGGCCAGCAAAGGTGAACGCCTTTTGGCCACTCTGCCGGAACCTTGCGTGGAACAGGACGACCGTCGCTATATGAAACAGTGCCTAGCGAGCTCCCGATGATTGTGGGCAATTCATCAACCAAGCTGTCAATGTTTTCGTAAAACGGATCCCAATGCGAACCAGGAAGATAATCTTGGTCCTCAGGTTCCCAAGTGAATGTACAATCGGGCCATGAAGCAAAAGAGGTTGAATAGTTGTCGGACATCTCTTGGGTTCTAGCCCGGATTTCTCACGGTAAGGTATAGAAAAGGCCGTTGTTTGTGTTATAATAAAG
>JAPPAR010000004.1 GCA_026705445.1 Candidatus Dadabacteria bacterium | reverse complement strand
CATACCCGTGCGTGTAATTCCAGCTACTTACAACACGAATGTGCCGAAGTCAGGAAACTTTTCTGGTTAAGGAAGTCGAATCATGACGTCTGACAATCAGTTCAAGTAAAATCCAGAGCCGGACTCCGAAAAACTTCTGCATTTATATTCCGCGGGAAATGTGGGCTAATCATCGAACTTAAGAAGGGTTCCTTTCCTTTTTAGCTTGGTTTTTTCCGAAAGAGCATGAGAGACGATGGGAAGAGCTATGGTGGCGTCGCAATAGCACTGAACCAGGCTGCCTTCGGGATTTTCCTTTCCCCATGAAATAGCCTCTTCGAACGTGCACCCAGAGAGTCCCCCCCATTGGGGAGAATCGGTCGTGATCTGGATTGCGTATTTATGAGGATAGTAGGTTTCCTGCTCCCCGGTTCCTTTGCGGTTAAGTCCAGCCTTTCTTCCCGGAATCTTCCTGTCTTCGTAAAGAAGGTCGCCCGTGACGGCGAAAAGCTGAATAAAGTCTTTCGGGACCCCGCCGCCTATGTAAACCACTCCCGTGTCAACCACGCTCTCCCCCATTCCCATGAATTCCACGTAGTCCTGTATGGCGTCGATTGTGAGATGATGTCCCCTGCTTTCGGCTATGAGAGCCGCGTCTCCGTAGGGGCTGTCTGCTATTGCGGGGCAGAAGATCGGAACTTCGTTTCTTGCGGCCGTGGCTACTATGCTGTTTATGTTTTTCTTGTCGAGCCACTGTCCGCATCTTTTGAGAAATTCTCTTGAGGAATAGCTTCGGGATTTATCAAGAGTCATTATGAATTCGGCTAAAAGTTCGGTCATCTCAAGGTAGTCGGGCTCAGTTCCGTAAACATCGTAGTAGCGGTTTATCCCCTCGGAGAAAAGTTTTGTGTCGTCTTCGTTAGGAGTTCCCTGCCAGTACGAAAAACCCATCGCTTCCACTATGTCCTCGGAGATGTTCGCGCCGGTGGTTATCAGAACGTCTATGTACCTGTTCTCGATTAGCCAGTTTATTATTTTCCACTGTCCGGTTGTGGAAAGGGAGCCCGCGTATCCGAAAAAGATGGTGAGATTCTCAGCTTCCACCATCTTGCAGAGAACGTCCGCTACCCTGCCCAGACTTTTACCCTGAAATCCCGTCTGCGCCATTTCCTCGAGCAGTCTTGAGATCGGTTTCTCGGGAGAAACCTCTATCGCTTTTACTTTTTCCCCAAGATAGTCTGATCCTTCCTTCACGTTCTTTTTCTCCTTGCTAAACTCTTATGTCCACGAGTCTTTTTGGTACGTAGACGAAGTTTTTTATCTCCCGCCCCGCTATGTACTCCTTTACCCGGCTGTCGGAAAGGGCGATTTCCCTAACGGTTTCCTCGTCTGCGTCCGCGCTTAAGGAGATCTGGTTTCTCACTCTGGAGTTAACTCTTACGGGTATGGTTATCTCCGCGCTCTCAAAAGCGCTCTCGTCCCACTTTATCCACTCCTTGTCAACCAGGCTTCCGCTTTCTCCCGAAAGTTCCCAGAGTTCCTCCGCGAAATGGGGAGCCATAGGGTAGATAAGCCTCGTTATCGCGAGTAGCGACGTGCGGGCGTGCTCTCTTTCCACGCTTTTTTCTTTCCAGAGTGCGCTGAGTTCATTGAAAAGCTCCATTACGGCCGAAATTGCTGTGTTGAACTTGAAACTCTCTATGTCTTCCGTGACTTTTTTTATCGTCTGGTTAGTCGTGGCGGCGAGGGCAGCCGGCTTTCCCTCTGCCGGCAGTTCCTGGGTCTGCTCCTCGTTTTCCCGCTCGGCGAAAAACCCGGTGGCGAAACGCCAGACCCTGCCAAGAAACCTGAACATTCCGTTTACTCCCTGTTCGCTCCACTCAAGATCTTTTTCCACGGGGGCGGCGAAGAGCATGAACATCCTTACGGTGTCAGCCCCGTAGCGAACTATCATGTCGTCGGGATCCACGGTGTTCCCGAGAGACTTTGACATTTTCGCCCCGTCTTTTACCACCATTCCCTGGGTGAGAAGATTTTCAAAGGGTTCGTCGAGTCGGAAAACGCCGATGTCCCTGAGCACCTTCGTGAAAAACCTCGAGTAAAGCAGGTGAAGTATGGCGTGCTCTATTCCGCCTATGTACTGATTCACGGGAAGCCAGTAAGAGGTTTTTTCGGGCTCGAACATGCCGCCTTTAAAATCGGGAGAGGCGTATCTCAGAAAATACCATGAAGATTCGACAAACGTATCCATTGTGTCGGTTTCCCGTTTCGCAGGTTCCCCGCAGGCGGGGCAGCTTGTCGCGATGAAGCTTTCGATCTTGGAGAGAGCGGGGATTCGCTCTCCGTCAATATCTATCTCAAGCGGGAGTTCCACCGGAAGATCGGAATCCGGAACCGGAACCTCTCCGCACTGCTCGCAGTAAACTATGGGTATCGGTGCCCCCCAGTATCGCTGCCTTGAGATTCCCCAGTCCCGAAGACGGTAGTTGATCTTGGTTCCGCCCGCGGCGTTTTTCTGGAGAAACTCAGCTATTTCCCCGAAAGCTTTCTGGGAGGTGAGACCCGAGAGCCACCCGGAATCCCCGAGAATTCCCTTTTCCGTAAATGCTTCTTTTTCGATGTCAAAGACGCTTCCGTCGTCAGGGAAAATCACCTGTTTTATCTCGAGACCGTATTTTTTCGCGAACTCCCAGTCCCTCTGGTCGTGCGCGGGAACGCTCATTACCGCACCCGTTCCGTAGCTCATGAGGACGAAGTTCGCAGTCCATACAGGTATTTTCTCCCCGCTTATGGGGTGGATGGCCTCTATTCCCAGAGGAACGCCGGTTTTTTCCATGGTTTCAATCTCAGCTTCGGAGACAGGCGCCTTGCGACACCGGGCGAGAAAATCCGCTACTTCGGGGTTTTCCTTGGCCGTTTCGCCTACAAGAGGATGCTCGGGGGCCAGGGCCATGTAGGTCACCCCCATGATAGTGTCCGGGCGCGTGGTGAATATCTTCAAGACGCTCTTTTCCCCGTCCACGCAGAATTCGGCCTCGACTCCCTCGGATCTCCCTATCCAGTTCCTCTGCATGGTTTTAACCGCGTCGGGCCACCCCTTCATCTTTTCAAGTTCGTCCAGCAACTCTTCTGAGTAATCGCTTACCCTCAGGAACCACTGCGGTATTTCCTTTTTTTCGACAACCGCCCCTGAGCGCCATCCCTTCCCGTCAATCACCTGCTCATTTGCGAGCACTGTCTGGTCAACCGGATCCCAGTTAACAACGGAAGTCTTTCTGTACGCCAGCCCCTCGCGGTGAAGTCTGGTGAAAAGCCACTGCTCCCAGCGGTAGTATTCAACGTCGCATGTTGCGATCTCCCGGTTCCAGTCGTAGCTGAACCCGAGGCGCATGAGCTGCTGTTTCATCTGTGCTATGTTGGCCCGTGTCCAGGTCGAGGGATGTATGGCGTTTTGTATCGCCGCATTTTCGGCGGGCAGTCCGAAAGCGTCCCACCCGATGGGATGGAGCACGTTGAAGCCCCTCGCCCTTTTGAATCTCGAGACAACGTCCCCGATCGTGTAGTTTCTCACGTGTCCCATGTGGATTCTCCCTGACGGGTATGGGAACATTTCAAGAACGTAGTATTTTTCTCCGGAGGTTTCCTCGGAGACTTTGTAGGTGCCTTTTTCCGCCCAGAAATCCTGCCACTTTTTCTCGATTTCCTGCGGTTTGTATTCTCTCTCCATTCCGAGGGGAAAGCGTTTGACGGGTTTAGGTCTTGGGTTTTTGCAAACGCGGTCTTATTCTAATTAAAACCCGCCTCGCTTTCAAACCCCTTCGCTACCTACTACTGTTTGTGTTAAACTTCCTTTCCGGCGAGCAATGAGTTCCAGTGAATTTTACGAGACGGCGCGGGCGCTTGAGAACTATCTTCGGTTCTGCAAGGAGATCGGGATAGAGGAGTTGCCGGCTGGGTTTGCCGCTGGAGGCACCGAAATAGCGGATACGGAGAGAAACGGAACCGTTCTTTTAAGTGATCGCAGAAAATCGAGGGATTCATCTGCGGTCAAGACGCTTTCCGAGATAAGAGAGGAACTAGGGGACTGCACGAGGTGCCGTCTCTGCGAGACCAGAAAGAGCATAGTGTTCGGTGAGGGGAATCCCAAGGCAAGGCTCGTGTTTGTCGGTGAAGGTCCCGGAAGGGACGAAGACATTCAGGGAAGGCCCTTTGTCGGAAGGGCGGGACAGTTGCTTACGAAGATAATCCGGGCGATGAAGCTTGAGAGAAAGGACGTGTACATATGCAACGTTGTGAAGTGCCGTCCTCCGGGGAACAGGAACCCGCAACCGGACGAAGTGGCAAGCTGCGAGCCTTTTCTTATGAAACAGATAGAAAGCATAAACCCCGAGGTAATAGTTTCTCTCGGAAGCGTCGCTACCGGATTGATGCTCAAGCTTAAGAACTTCAAGATGGGGCAGTTAAGAGGCACTTTTCACCAGTACGGGGACTCAAAGCTTATGATTACGTACCACCCAGCCGCGCTTCTGCGAAACCCGTCTCTTAAAAAACCCGTCTGGGAAGACATGAAGCTTGTGATGAAGGAACTTGGGATACCTGTCAGCGGGTGATTAGCTCAGTGGATTAGAGCACAGGCCTCCGGAGCCTGGGGTCGGGGGTTCGAATCCCCCATCGCCCGCCACGATGTTAACCGAAATGCAACCGAATGTACTCCGGAGTTATTTCCTAAGGACGGTGTACATGGTTTTCTCATCGGACCAGTTGATCTTATCGGGGTCTTCATAGGATTCACGGATGTTTTTCCTGAACTCCGCAAGGGATCTTTCAAACTCCTGGCTCTCATAGAGATAGAAAGTCGAGTAGTGCTTGCTCTGCGTCCTCTCAACCAGTTCCTGCAGGGAATTCTCCCTGGCGAGAACAAATGTTTTCGTCTCAATAAGCTCAAGCCCCTCTGTGCTTTTGATTTCATCCTCAAGTCTTTCGGTATTGTAAAAGTCCGATTCCTTCTGGTTAAACGACGGGAAGTGTTTTCCCCATATGCTTTTCATGCTCTGGGTCTTGGTTCTTGTGTAAATAAAAAGAAACGATCCCTCTTGGAGCACCCTTGCACTTTCCCTCAGGAATTTCGGGGTATTGAAAAAATGTATGGCGTTGAAGCAGAATACGGCGTCAAGGGCACTATCTGCGATTGGAAGTTCCTGTGCCATGGCGATTTTGGTCACGTAGTTTCGGATGTCGTGATCCTCAAGGTACTGTTCGAGGCTCTCAAGCATGAACTCGTTTGTGTCATAGCAGTAAAGAAACAGGTCCTCCTTGCCCAGGTGCTCGAAGAAAAGTCTTGCGTACCGTCCTGCTCCGGCCCCCACGTCGGCAGCCTTTATTTTTCCCTTGTCCCCTATTATTCCCTTTATGTAGAGCACGGGTTCTGAGTCTGTGACTCTCAGGGACCTGTAGATGGCCGCTACCCGCGCATAATGACTCTGTGTCTTCTTTATGAACTGTTGGCTTTTCATTCGTTCCTCTCCGGTGTGAGTATGAAGTTGCGATTGCTGTTTGGTCGATTAAGGCTTCAGCTCCAGGACTGGGAGCCTAGGATGTTTTTCTGAAAACTTTCTGCGACTTCCCGAAACAGGTAGGCGACCGTGTCGGGAAGATCGTCAATCCCGCACCATTTTCTTTTTCTGTCCCTTTCGTAATCTCCCGTATCTTCAATGGCCCTGGCGCGGAAAAAAGTGTAGAGAACGTGTCTTTTTCCTCCTTCAATGACCATTATGTCGAGAGGCTGCTCTATTTCCACCTTGTATCCGCTTTCCTCAAGACATTCCCTCTCCGCCGCCTCAGCGGGAGTTTCGCCGTAATCGACTCCTCCGGCGGGAAAGACCCATGAATCATTGAGCTTTCTTGAACTCACTAGGATGACTTCAATTTCCCCGAGGCTGTTTTCCCTGTAAGCGACGACGCCTGCCTTTTGTACGGGTTTACGCATTCAGGTGAGAATGTTAGCCTAAAAATAGAATATAAACAGAAGGAAATTATTATTTTCCCCGAGCGGAGGAAATTTCTCCGACGGGTTTTTCAAGACTGGGAACGCCTTACGTTGCATGGAACTTATTTTTGATCGGACTATATAATTCCCCCATTCCTCGAAGAGGAGGTTTGAATGTCAAATAGACTTAAAAATGAAAAGAGCCCTTATCTTCTCCAGCACGCGGAGAACCCGGTTGACTGGTATCCGTGGGGAGAGGAAGCGTTCGAGAAAGCTCGGGAACTTGGGAGGCCAATATTTCTTTCCATAGGATACTCGACCTGTCACTGGTGCCACGTTATGGAGCGCGAATCCTTCGAGGATGCCGAGGTAGCGGGGCTTATGAACGAGAACTTCGTCTCGATCAAGGTTGACAGGGAGGAGCGTCCCGACATTGACAATATCTACATGACTGTCTGTCACGTGATTTCAAGGAAAGGCTGCGGCTGGCCTCTTAACATAGTCATGACGCCTGAAGGGGAACCTTTTTTCGCCGGAACCTATATACCTAAGGAGAACCGTTACGGTAGAGTTGGAATGCAGGAGCTTGTGCCGGCGATAAAGGAACTCTGGGAGAACAAAAGGGAAGAGGTTCTGGAATCGGCCCGGCAGATAACCGACGCCGTCTGCAGCCTTGGAGATTCGCTGCGGAAAGCCGAGGCCTCCCAGCTTAACGAGAAAACCCTCGATCAGGCCTACAGTTACTTTCTTTCGGCTTTCGATCCCGATGAAGGCGGCTTCGGGAAAGCTCCGAAATTTCCGACTCCTCACAACTTGATGTTTCTGATGAGGCATTACGGGCGCACCGGGAAAGATGTTTCCTTGAGGATGGTTGAGAAAACGCTCCTCGCTATGGGAAGGGGCGGCATATACGACCATGTGGGCTTCGGTTTTCACAGGTATTCGACCGACTCGCGATGGCTTGTTCCCCATTTCGAGAAGATGCTTTATGACCAGGCGCTTTTGGCAATCACTTACACAGAAGGGTGGCAGATCACGAAAAACCCGTTTTACGAAAAAAAAGTGAGAGAAATACTCGAATACCTGATTCGGGACATGACCTCTCCCGAAGGAGGTATTTACTCGGCTGAAGATGCCGACAGCGAAGGGGAGGAAGGAAAGTTCTATCTTTGGACCGTAGGGGAGTTAGAGGAGCTCGTGGGAGCGGAGGACGCAGAACTCCTCTCGGATGTCTACAATCTCTCTAGCGACGGAAATTTCACGGACGAGGCAACGGGAGAGCAAAGCGACAGGAATATATTTCACCTGAAAGAACCCCTAGCAGACACTGCGGCGCGGCGCGGTATCCCGGTCGAAACGCTTGAGAGGAAACTTGAGGGTCTGCGGGACAAGCTGTTTGCTTGCAGGGAAAAAAGAGTTCATCCCTATAAAGACGACAAGATACTCACGGACTGGAACGGAATAGCGATAGCGGCGTTTTCAAAAGCGGCGGCGGCTTTCGCAGAGAAGAGATATTCTGATGCGGCTTGGGGCTCGATAGAATTCATAATGCGGAACCTTTTCCGCGAGGGAAGGCTTCTTCACCGCTACCGCGAGGGTGAAGCGGGCATAATGGCAAGCGTCGATGATTACGCTTTTTTCGTATGGGGACTTCTTGAATACTACGAAAGCGTTTTCGATGAAAAATATCTCGCTTTGGCTATTTCTCTCTGCCGTGATCAGTTCGAACATTTCTGGGATGAGGAGTTCGCGGGTTTTTTCTTCACGGCCGATGACAGCGAAGCTCTGATAACCAGACAGAAGGAAATTTATGACGGGGCGCTCCCATCCGGAAACTCGGTTTCAATACTTAACATCCTGAAAATTGCGAGACTGACCGCCGACCCCGAACTTGAAGAGAAGGCAGCCCGGATGACAGCGGCTTTTTCTCCTCTGGTTTCAAGACACCCGGCTTCTTTTTCAATGCACATGAACTCTCTTGATTTCATGCTGGGCCCTTCTTTCGAGATAGTGATAGCCGGGGACAGAAATTCCCCCGAGACCCGCCGGTTTCTCGATGCTCTCTCGGGCGAGTACTTGCCGAACAAGGTCGTGATATTAAAAGACGAAGAAAACGAAGAGGAAATTTCAAGAATTGCCCCTTACACGCAGGGCCATAGCTCCATTAACGGAAAAACCGCGGCGTACATATGCTCAAATTACGAGTGCCGTCTTCCGACGGATGACCCGGTGCGGATGCTTGAACTTATACGAGAAGGGAAAAGTATCGATAAAGTGCCTGGGTAGGGATGCTTACACGGGTAATCCCCTCTCCCTAATCCCAACTTCACAGGCTAAAAAAGCCTGAATCCCTTCATAACCCACTGTCACAATTGAGTTTTTCTGGAATCAGGTGGGTTTTTACCTGTCTTTTTGTTCCCATGTCTCTGTTGCCCTGCTTTCCCCCTCTCTTCCCTTGACACTACTATATATTGTGTTATTATTGTTCCCATGTCATTACATGTCGATACCATACCCAACAGAAAAAGCAGACCCACCATCCTGCTCCGCAAAGCCTGGAGAGAGGGTGACCGCGTAATAAAGAAAACTCTTTGCAACCTCACTCACCTGCCCCCGCATATCATTGACGGCATAAGAGCCATGCTCAAGGGCGGAGTCGTATACAGGGACATAAAGGAAGCCTTTCCCATAAAACGTTCCCTTCCCCACGGCCACGTGGCAGCAGTGTACGGCACCGCGAAGAACATTGGTCTTGACGGCATACTGCAAAGAAAGA
>JAPPAR010000003.1 GCA_026705445.1 Candidatus Dadabacteria bacterium | reverse complement strand
TTTAATGTTCAAAATCCGTATCATATTACTACATACCCAGAGTTTTTGCCAAACTTTACTAGCCGAGGTCGCTGCGCAAAACACTCTTTTTTTACGTTCAAAGGGAGTATAATGTTCCGGAAATGGAACTAGGATATTTCACAATGCCTCTTCATCCGTTCGGCTCTTCCCTTTCCGATACGCTCGAAGCGGACATGGAGCAGGTAGTTTTTCTTGACGAAATCGGTTTCAGGGAAGCCTGGATAGGAGAACACTTCACGGCGGGTTGGGAGAATATACCTGCCCCCGATCTTTTCATAGCCAAAGCCGCTGCTCTCACTAAACGTATAATCTTCGGTACGGGAGTTTCATGCCTGCCTCAGCATGACCCTTTTATGCTTGCGCACAGAATTGCGGTTCTTGACCACCTGCTTAAGGGAAGATTCTACTGGGGAGTAGGAGCCGGAAGTTTCATCGGAGATTTCGAAGCGTTCGGTATAAACCCGAAAACAGGGGAACAAAGACAGCTTATGAACGAGTCCCTTGAGATGATACTTAACCTCTGGAACAACCCGAGCCCGGGTGTTTACTCTAACTCCCGGTGGAAGTTTACCGTTCCCGATCCCGTGGAAAGGGTTGGTCTCGGAGTGCACACGAAGCCCTACCAGGAACCTCATCCTCCTATAGCGGTTGCGGGAATCTCGGAGAATTCTGCGAGTCTTAAGACGGCCGGGGAACGTGACTGGATACCTATGAGCATAAATTTCGTTATTCCTGATGTGCTTAAATCTCACTGGGCGGGATACGAGCAGGGTGCGGAGGCCGTCGGTAGAACACCTGAGAGGGCGAAATGGAGAATCGCAAGGGACGTCTATGTCGCGGAGACAACCGAAGAGGCGAGAAAAGAAGTAATAGAAGGCACGCTCGCAAGAGATTTCCGGGATTATTTTTTCACTATAGTTCCCATGATAAGAAACAACTTGAACCTGTTTAAGATCGACAAGTCAATGTCGGACCGGGAAGTGACCATGGACTACATGATCGAGAACATGTGGCTTGTGGGAAGTCCTGAGGATGTCGCCCGGAAAATAATCGAGCTTCATGAATTCGTCGGGGGATTCGGGATGCTTCTGGTCATGGGGCACGAGTGGAACCCGAAGGAAAAATGGCAGAAATCAATGAGATTGCTCAAAGAAGAAGTTCTTCCGATTGTGAAAGAGAATCTGCGGAGTGGGACCTGAGAGCGACCTCAGACCTTTAAGACTGCGGTTCGCGACTGAAGTGAATTCCGCATTCTTTGTCCGAGCCTTGCTCCCACCACCACCTGCCGGCCCTAGGATCTTCTCCCTCCTCAACGGCCCTTGTGCAGGGAGCGCATCCTATGCTTGGATATCCCATGTCGTGGAGCTTGTTATAAGGAACATCGTTTTTCCTTACGTAGTCCCATACCTGGTCGGCGGTCCAGTCAAGAATAGGGTTTATCTTGAGCATCTTTCCGTGCAGGTAGTCGATCTCAAACTTGCTTGACTCTGCCCGCTGCTCCGTCTGGTCCGCCCTTATGGAGGCAATCCAGGCGTCTAGGTTTTTTAAGTATCCGTTAAGCGGGTTGGTTTTTCTCACTTGGCAGCAGAGTCTTCTGTTTTCAACGCTTTTGTAAAAAAGATTTACCCCGTGGCTGATCACCATCTCCTCCACTTCAGCCGTGTCGGGGAAAAGCACCTCGATGTTGATGTTGTATTTTTCTCTTGTCTTGTCCATGACGTCGTACGTATGGGAATGAAGCCTCCCGGTATCAAGAGTGAAGATTCTCGCTTCGGGGTTTGCCTTTGCGAACATGTCGACAAGCACCATGCCTTGGACTTGGAAGCTGGTTGCAAGCGCCACCGAGCGGTCGAGGTTCGCAGAAGCCCAGGCGAGGATATCCTCAGGAGAACTTCGCTCAAACTCGTGATTGAGATTCTTTACGTCTTTTTCAGAAAATTTCATTTAACCCAAAAAACTCAGATACGACGACAAGCCGTACTTTATATATACGAGGGATATGTAATAACTTACCCCTACGGTTATCACAGGAACAACAAACCAGAAAAAACCGATTTTTACAACATGGCTGTTTTTGGAAGTCTGGACAAATCCGTGCTGCGCGCACGAAAAACCCACAACTCCGGCTGTTACTATCTCGGCGATCGAAACCGGAATTCCGTATAACGAAGCGAGCAGTATTATTACCGCAGCCGTAAACTCGACCGAGATAGCCCTTATTATGCATATCTCCGTTATTTTTTTCCCTAGGGTCTCAAGAACTCTGCCTCCAAGCAGAATTGCTCCCACCCCCATTGCGACACCGGCAAGAATTGCGCCCGGATAGGAGTCTATCAGCCCTAGGCTTACTATCGGCCCTATGGCGTTTGCGGAATTGTTGGCGCCTCCCGAAAAGGCGATAAAAGTTCCGGATATGGTAATCAGCACGGTCAGGATGACGTTGACTCTTTTCTCCGAGAAATTACTTGCGAGGTAATGGACTATCTTGAAATAGAAAAACTTTGCCACGGCGAAATTTATTAACCAGGCGACTATCGGCGCCAGAATCCACCATTTGAGCACCCGGATGAAGCTGTCGGAATTAAGTGTCTGAGTATAAAGACCGATTCCCACTATGGCGCACACTATGGCGTGGGTGGTGGCTATAGGCGTGCGGACTATATTCGCCCAGACGATGAAACCTATCCCGAGAAGCAGAATTATAAATATGAAGCCTATATCGGAAGAGAGGGTCTCGGCCGGCACTATTCCCTTGCCTACGGTCTCCACCACGGGCGCTCCGGCCGTAAGCGCTCCGAGGAGAGCAAAGATAGCTATAAGCCATACGGCCTGTCTTTTCGACCTTACGCCGGCACCGTACGATGTCGCCATGGACGCCGCGGAATTGTTGGCTCCTATGTTAAGGGCCAGAAATGCCGAAAGCACAAGTGTTACAACAAGTAAAACGCTCAATAAATCCTCTCCCCGCCTAAATATAGGTGACAGTAATTACGTAAAAACCAAATATCATTCCGGTTTGTGTGAAAAACAAAAGAGTTTTGCGTGGAGTTTTCTAGAGAAGTTCCGAAACGCTGAATATGGAAAAAAAGCTACAGCCCCGCTCAAGGAAGGCTTTTTCTGTGTTCTCTCCCCTGTCGACGACGCAGAGGACCCCACGGACCTCGGCTCCGGCGGACTCGACAAGATCAATGGCTCTTAGAACGGAACCACCGGTTGTAATCACGTCCTCAACTATTGCCACACTGTCTCCCTCGGTAAGTCCGCCCTCTATCATGTTCCCGGTCCCATGTTCTTTTTCCTTCTTTCTTACTATGAATCCGCGAAGCGGCATGTCCTGCTCATAACTTCTGGAAATGATGGCTCCCACCATCGGATCGGCGCCCGTGGACGGTCCTCCGACGGCCGTTACGCCTCCCTGAGCGGCGATTTCGCCCAGAAGTATTTCTGATATCAGGTGGGCGCCTTCAGGATCCAGAGTCGTGAGCCTGGCGTCAATGTAGTAGGAACTTTGCTTTCCCGATGCCAGAGTGAAATTTCCGAGCAGGATTGATTTGCTTTTTAGAATTAGTTTTAATTTTTCTCTGCTCTTGTTCATCTTCCGGGATTCCGAACTGAATGAAATGTTATTTTCGTAATTGTACCTATTGATGCGGAAAATCAATAAACCGGACCGGCTCCTTCTTCTGTGCGGAACAGCCATTTTTCTCCTGCTTGGGGCTATCGCTAAAATCTCCCCGGAACTCTCCTCCGGGGCTTTTAAGAGAGACCTGATACCGGTTTTCATATCGCTTCTGATTATTGCCTCGGCTGTCTACTTTGCGGCGGTGGGAAGTTTCAGAAAAAACCGCGCGTGTTCGCTTCTTCTCATAATTCTTTTCGGTCTCGGGTTCCGCGTTCTGTTTCTTTTTTCAACCCCGATACTTGAAAACGACTATCACCGCTATTTCTGGGACGGCGCCGTGGTTGCAAACGGAATGAATCCCTACGAGTACTCCCCGGAGGAAGTGGCGGAAGGCGGGGGAAACGAAAAACTTAGGGAACTCAAGCGCCTCTATGGCGATACGCTTGAGAAAGTAAACCATCCCCACGTAAAAACCATCTATCCTCCTATAGCGGAACTCTTCTTCGCCGTATCCTACAAAATATCTCCCATGGGCACCACGGCGTGGAGGATCCTGCTCATGGTGTTTGATCTGGTTACGCTGGGGCTTTTGCTTGCTAGCCTGAAGAAGCTCGACATTCCTCGTCAATATTCCATTATCTACTGGTGGAACCCGCTTCTGGTAAAGGAAATATTCAACTCCCTGCACATGGACATCCTTGCGTTTCCTTTCGTACTGGGAGCGATTCTTCTTTTTCTCTGCGAAAGGAAAAAGCTCTGGACGCTCGTCCTTTCCTTGGCGGTGGGAGTCAAGCTCTGGCCGGCGCTTCTTTTCGGGATGTTTTTAAATCCCCTTAAGGAGAAACGGCAAACACTGCTGCAGATCTCTATTTTCGCCAGTGCGGTCTTAATCATATTTCTTCCCATGGTTGTATTTAGGCTGGATTCGACTTCCGGCATCGTAGCGTACGGAAAAAGCTGGCAGAACAACAGCCCGTTCTTCACGGCGGTTCTTTCGGGATGGGAGTTTATCCTGGAGGCGTTTGATGTTCACCCCGGACATGCGCAGGCACATTCAAGAATTGGTCTCATCGCGATTTTTCTTCTCTGGAAGTTTTACGTGGCGTTTGTATGCAGGTCTTTAGGTCTCCACAGAAAAGCACTTCTGATAATTGGAGGTGTGTTTCTGTTGATCCCGGCACAGTTTCCTTGGTACTACACGTGGCTTCTTCCGTTTCTCTGCATAGCTCCAAGCCCGGGGTTCCTTGCTTTAACCGCACTGCTCCCGCTTTATTACCTTCAGTACTATTTTCCCTCTCACCCGGAGGAAGGTGGAATATTCGGGAACGCGGTGATATGGATAGAGTTTGCGCCCGTGTGGGTTTTTCTCGCTTGGGAATGGTGGAGGTTTCGGGCTTCGGAAAAAGCCTCAGCCATCCGAACAGACATTGTTGATAGCGGCTGAGAACAAGGGATTATCCAGATTGCCGAATGACTCTTATGGTGACTACTGGACCGGAATTCTGCTTTGTATTGCGTTTTTTACGGCCTTGTAATCGTTTGGAAGTTCCACCGGAACATTGCTTAGCTCAGAAGATATCCCTTCAAGAACGGACCTATGGTAGCCGGCTTTGAACTCAACGAATTTAAGCCCGTGAGCTGTGGAAACCACCACTATCTTCTCCTTGGGAGAAAGAACCTTTTTCTCAAGCAGTTTCAAAAACACTGCGAGTGCAACTCCTGTGTGCGGGCAGTTAAACGTGCCTGTTCTGTCCGCCATTGCCGAGGCATGGGAAAGTTCGTCTTCCGATGCCTGCTCCACAACTCCGTCAAATCGCCTGAGGATCGAAATTGCCTTGTTGATGCTTACCGGGTTTCCGATCTGTATGGCATTTGCGAGGGTTTTTTTCGCTGTTACGGGGGTAAATTCTTCAAATCCCTTAAGATAGCTCAGGTAAAGAGGGTTTGCGTTCTGTGCCTGCGCACAGACTATTCTCGGAAGTTTTTTTATGACGCCGAGCTCATACATCATCAGGAATCCCTTCCCGAGCGCGGACACGTTGCCTAGGTTGCCGCCTGGAATTATTACCCAGTCCGGGACCTCCCAGTCAAACTGCTGGCAAAGTTCTATGCTTATAGTTTTCTGTCCCTCTATGCGCAGGGAGTTGATCGAATTTGCAAGATAAATGTTATGCTCGCTGGTTATTCTCTGGACCATCTCCATGCAGCCGTCAAAGTCCGTATCCAGGGAGAGAACCAGAGATCCGTTCGATATGGGCTGGATCAACTGGGCAATGGATACCTTGTCTTTGGGGAGAAAGACTATGGAAGGAATGCCTGCAGACGCGCAGTAGGCGGCCAAAGCAGCCGATGTATCCCCAGTTGAGGCGCAGGCTACCGCCGGGATGCTCACGTTGTCGCTTATCATCTGGTTTACGGCCGATACGAGCACGGTCATCCCCAGATCCTTGAAGGATCCCGTGTGGCTGTTGCCACACATCTTTATCCAGAGATCTTCAGCGCCTACCTGTTTTCCGAACCTCTCGGCCCAGAAAAGGTTCGTGCACCCCTCGTACATTGAAACTATTTTCTCGTTTTCGATTGAGGGCATAACCCACTCCTTCTTCCCCCAGACGCCGCTTCCGAAAGGCCAGACCTGCTTTCTGTACCTGCTGTCAAAAAGCTCTTTCCATTGCTCGGGCGTTTTTTGCCCCAGAGTTTCCATGTCGTGCTGAACGTCAAGAAGATTGTCGCACTTCTTGCACCTGTAAATGATTTCGTCGATGGGATAGGTTTCAGAGCAGTTCTCGTCTATGCATCTGAAATGGGCTCGGTACTCACTCATTAAGAAAAGAAAATACATTTTGCCTTTTTCTCTGTCAACGCCGCGCAAACCCTTTTCTCCTGCTCCGGTGCTTACTTTAAAGTCCCGAATCTCTGCGTTCATTGACACTGACAGAGGCTTTCGGTAGTCTGGAAGAATCGGATGGAACGAAGAGCCGTTATCCTGGTAAAGGGAAAGGTGCAGGGAGTTTTCTTCAGAGTCTCGACGGCCCAAACAGCGACTGAGCTTGGCATCAAGGGACATGTCGAGAACCTCATGGATGGAAACGTCAGAATAGTCGCTGAAGGAACGACCGAGAATCTCGAAAAGCTGATTGAGTGGTGCGGAGAAGGACCGCCCCGCGCAAAGGTCGAATCGGTTGAATTCAAGTGGCTTCCACCCGGGGGCGGATTCATCGATTTTCGTATAAACAGAACTCAAAGGAGATCAGATTGATAATAAAATGCATCCCGGGCGGGATATTCATTGAAAACTGTTACATCATAGGGGATGAAGATACGAACGAGGCTATGCTCGTTGATCCCGGAGAGCAGATAGCGGAGATATCCGAGGAAATCGAAAAATCAGGACTCGAGGTAAAAAAAATAGTTAATACCCACACGCACTTGGATCACGTGGCCGGTGTCGAGGCTTTCAAGAAAATGCTTGGCATACCCTTTTACATACACGAAAAAGAACAGCCCGTCCTTGATTTGCTTCCCGAGGCGAAGATGAGGTTCCCGGGATTTGACTTTGTCGAAGTCCCTGAGGTAGATGGTTACGTGAAAGAAGGAGAAACTCTTTCTGTGGGGAATCTCAGGGGAGAGATACTCCTTGTTCCGGGACATACCTGGGGGCATATATGTTTTGTTTTCGGAAAATCAATAATAGCTGGAGACACTGTTTTCGCTGGAAGCGTAGGAAGGGTGGATCTTACCGGGGGAACGAGCATGACGGAGCTTGTCGGGTCGATCCGCTCCGAGATTCTTCAATATCCCGACCATTACGAAATCCATCCGGGCCACGGCCCTCAAACGACAGTGGGAATTGAAAAAAGGACTAATCCTTTTCTCGTGGGAACTTTTGCTCTTTAGAGGACATATGAGACCGCAAAGATTCATTAGGTTGGCTGCGTACTCGGTGATTGCCGTAGCGGTGGCCTTGATGTTTTTCAACGAGATTTCCAAGGTCTATTTTCTCAAGAACGAAAACAAGAGGATAGAGAAGAGGATAGAGGACTTAGAAGCGCAGAACAGGGCGTACAGAGAAGAAATAAAGGCCCTTAAGCAAGACGAAAGATACATTGAGAAAATACTGAGAGAGGAACTGGGGATGATAAAAGACAAAGAAAAGATATTCAGGTTCAAAGAAGAATAACTTTACAACTCTTGGTGTTTAGGCTGGTTGGGTTTTTAAGGATATATTTGTAAATGGATAGTTCAATCAGAGTTTCATCGGGGGGGGGGGGTATTTTGTTACCGTTGCCCAGCGTGAACCGATTCAGTACCCTTTCCTGACCAAGTACTTGGTCAATCATGCCAACTATGTTGCCTAAGATTGCGCACGCCTACTTCACCAATCCGCTTTCTCCCTGTCAAAAAATATTGTTTTTTCTGCCAACTTAACTGACTTGATAGGAGAACCTTAAGACTAATTATCCTAATGGCCAAGATTACCTTGCAATCCGTGGCTGGTACGCCATAATATTAATGTTAATTCTGTGCTATGCTGTCTTGCTGTTATAGCATTGTCACAACTGTCCGACTTACTTGGTTATTTGGAACAAACTCTTTTGAGATGAGGAAAAGGAGACTCCAAACCGCACAAGTCAACAATAACAATACTTAGAAGACCTTATAAGGTAGCGCATGAAGGGGAACAAGGGAAATTCTCTTTACAAACAAAGTTTTTTCCGCTTCATTGATCTTTTTGCGGGGGTCGGGGGGTTGCGTCAGGGTTTTGATAGCTTAGGGGGGGTATGTGCCTTTACATCCGAATGGGATAAATATGCCCAGCAAACCTATCTGGCCAATTACCGTGACGGTGAGGATCATATTATGGCAGGTGACATCAGGTATGTAGATGTCACTGACATACCTGAGCATGATCTTCTTCTGGCGGGTTTCCCCTGCCAGCCTTTTTCGATTGCAGGAGTAAGCAAGAAAAATGCCCTTGGACATGCACACGGATTTCGTTGCGAAACTCAAGGCACTTTGTTCTTCGATTTGGCACGGATTATTGAGCATCATAGGCCGAAGGCATTTTTGCTTGAAAATGTAAAAAACCTTGTCAATCACGATAAGGGAAATACTTTTCGGATTATCCGCAAGACTCTTGTGGATGACTTGGGCTATCATATAAGCTGTCGGGTAATTGATGCCAAAGGATTTGTTCCACAACACCGCGAACGCATTTTCATTGCAGGCTTTTGTGAGGAGACGGATTTCTCTCTTGAAGATGTTTACATTCCTGATCCCCTTGAAGGGCCACGACTGGGGACAATTCTTCACCCTGAAGATGGAACCGAAGGAAAGGACAAGCACTATACCGACTACGAGGGCCGTGTGAACAGCAAGTACACTCTATCTGATAGATTGTGGCGATACCTTCAGGATTATGCGAGGAAACATCGCAGACGTGGAAACGGGTTTGGTTTTGGGCTTGTAGGACCTGAGGATGTCGCTCGTACTCTTTCTGCACGCTACTACAAGGATGGTTCGGAGATTCTTATAAGGCGCAAGCGAGGCAACCCGCGAAGGTTGACACCTAGAGAATGTTCGCGTCTCATGGGTTTTGACGGACCAGACCAATCGGATTTTCTGATTCCGGTCAGTGATAACCAAGCATACAGACAGTTTGGAAACGCGGTTGCCGTACCTGTTGTGGAGTGTCTAGCCCGTTACATGGTTCCATATCTGTTAAACAGTGAGAAAGCCTCCAACTATGTTTCTCAGGAAGTTGTGGCGACCTGATGGCTGACACAGTGGATGCGTTCACACGCAGCCGGATAATGTCCAGCGTCAGAGGAAAAAATACCAAACCGGAAATGATGATCCGAAAGGCTTTGCATGCGCGCGGTTTTCGCTACAGGCTTCATTCTCCTGGAATCTGTGGGAAACCCGATCTGGTTTTGTCACGCTACCGTGCTGCGATTTTTGTACACGGTTGTTTTTGGCATGGACATGACTGCCATCTTTTTAAAATTCCCTCAACACGATCGGAATTTTGGCGAGCCAAGATTAATCGAAACCGCCAGCGCGATGCAGAAGTTCGGACTTCTGTTTTAGAAAACGGCTGGAGATATCTTATAGTATGGGAATGTGCACTTAGGGGTAAAAAACGCCTTGACTTTGAAACTCTTATGGATCGCATTAGTGCTTGGATAGCGGGTAATGATCCGGAAGATCAGATCACAGGGGAGAGAAACCCGTGAAATTTGGCATTCTTTCTGATTTTTTTGAGGGTGTGGGGGCAAAGTACCTTACCGAAGTGGAAATCAACAAGCTGCGCTCGAACCAACATGAATTCCAAGGTGTTAGCAGCTTTCGCAGATTCCTCGGAAAATCAGCAGAGAAGATCAGATTTCCTTCCACTTTTCACTGGCTTGATGATGAGGAAGACAGGGAACCAGCAAGTTCAAATTCCTTTTGCACTTGGAGTGATGTTCGAAGGAACAATCCTGCCCGTTCGGCAGAATATCATCTTTATTATAGTGCTGAATCCGAAGCAATTGTCCACAGAGCGAAGGTGGGTGATCTTCTTGTTATTGCGAAGACTAGGGAACAAAATCTGCATGTAATGCTTTGTCCTGCGAATACAACAATTGCCCGTCAGCTACTTTGGCTCTTCGGACTTGATCTAATGGGACGGAGGGTTGAAGCAAAAATTCTTGGGACCGATGAAGGCATTCATCTGGGTTATAGTGTCAGAGCAATTCTTGATGGTTTCGGCATTGAATTGGAGGCACCGAAGCCTCCCGATGCATTGGGAGAATTGATTGCCAGATATGGAGATGGATTTCCGGGAACTGCGGAGTTCTCCGGTTTTGCCCGTGACACACTTCCTGATGTTGATCCGGTTGGAGCACCCGATGAGACGCTGGCGGCATGGATGGACCATGAGGAAGTATTGTTTAGGCACTTGGAACGCTATATAATCGCCGATCAGATTAGAAAAAACTTTGTAGACATCCCCGATGTAGACGACTTCCTGCGTTTCTCACTGAGTATCCAGAATCGCCGCAAGTCACGGGCTGGATGGGCTTTTGGTCATCATGTTGAGGCGATACTGAAAGTACAGGATGTTCTATACACGCGCGAGGCTACTACTGAGAAGCGTAGAGGTCCCGATTTCCTCTTTCTTGGAGAAAAGCAGTATCATGATCCTGACTTTGATGCGGGTCTCCTAACAATGCTAGGTGTAAAGACTAGTTGCAAGGACCGTTGGCGGCAGGTACTTACCGAGGCAAACAAGATTGAGGAGAAGCACCTACTCACGATGCAACCGGGGATTTCAGAGGCACAGACTGACGAAATGCAAGCAGAGAGGCTACAGCTTGTTGTGCCAAGCGTAATATTCAGTTCCTACAATCCTGCACAACAGAAATGGTTGATGAACGTCAAGGACTTTGTTGAGTTGGTCAAGGAACGTCAGAGGCTCGGCGGTGATCATTCCTGAAACTGTCCTGCTCAGGAATATTCTTAAAATGTCTATTGGTTTTCTCGATTGAAGCATGAAGCGGAAATTGCTACTAGGTTCTGCAATGCTTATTATTGTAATAGAGAGGATATAGCCTTGAGCCAGCCAGTTGTTAACAATACACCAACTGTGATGTCTACCATCTCTGCTAAGGCATTTGATGTATTCTGCAGCATAGGTGGATTATCCTACGGACTGCAGAAGTCTGGAATCACAGTAGTAGCAGGATTGGACATTGATGCAACCTGTCGCTATGCCTATGAGGAAAATTGTCAGGCAGAATTTGTTCATTCGGATATCAGGAGCGTTAGTTACGCAGATATTTCTTCTTATTTTGACGGGGCGAAATATAGAATTCTGGTTGGGTGTGCACCTTGTCAACCCTTTTCTACACACACGAGTAAACATAGAAAGAACAATGAGGATTTCCGATGGAACCTAATTAATGAATTTTTGAGATTAGTAACCGAGGGAATGCCCGAAGTTGTTTCCATGGAAAATGTACCGGCACTCAAAAGCAAGGAGGTTTATCGTAAATTCAAAAGTACCCTGCGAAGGCATGGTTACCGGATTGCTGATGGAATCATTCCCTGCGCACACTTCGGCGTGCCCCAAAGTCGACGTCGTTTGGTCTTGCTTGCTTCTTTGTTAGAAGACATCTGTCTACCAGGAAAAAGGGTTGAAGATCCCATTACAGTGAGAAGAGCTATAGGGCACTTGGAAAATCTGGCCCATGGGGAAGCGAGCCCAACAGACCCAATGCATGTCTGCAGGTCTTTATCTCCTATCAATTTTAGAAGAATCCAAGCTTCGGTACCGGGAGGAAGCTGGAGAGATTGGCCAAGAGAGTTGCTTCCTGCCTGTTACAGGAAAAGTAGTGGCGGAACCTACCTCAATGTTTATGGGCGAATGAGTTGGGATAAACCTGCGCCGACGCTTACTACTCAGTTCCATGGTTATGGGACAGGGCGTTTTGGTCATCCTGAGCAAGACCGTGCTTTGAGTCTCAGAGAAGGGGCTATACTGCAAACTTTTCCAGAAGACTATAAGTTCTGTCCTCTCGGCGAAAAACCCACATTTTCTGTTATCGGAAAGCACATAGGTAATGCTGTACCACCCCTTTTAGCCACCGCTATCGGTAGTTCCATAATAAATCATCTGGAGAGTGTTGATGCGAGATTATGAACTGAAGGTTGATTTAAATGCGTTAGAGCATCTGGGGCTCAATTTGTACAGCAATGTTCCCGCCGTTTTATCGGAACTAATAGCTAATGCTTGGGATGCCGATGCGGTAGAAGTGTATCTTGATATTACCTTGATAGAGGATGAGAAAATAATCAGTGTCAGGGATGACGGTTGCGGGATGAACAAACAGGACCTAAGAAAAAAGTTCCTGACGGTTGGTTATAAACGCAGAAAAGATATGCAGGATGACCTTACCCCCAAAAAACGTCGCAGGGTTATGGGGAGAAAAGGTATAGGCAAACTGTCTGTTTTCTCCATTGCTGACAATGTCCAAATCTACACAAAAAAAGATGATCAAACTTTAGGTCTAGAACTTGTTGTTGAAGATATTCGCAATGATATAACAAAGGGCAACCGTCATTATCCGAAACCTATATCTGATATTCCTTCTGAGTACGAGATATTAACAGAAACGGGGACAATTATTGTTTTATCAAAACTAAAAAAGCGGATTCAATCGTCAATTGATGATAACTTGCGAAAACGAATTTCCCGACGTTTCAGCATATTATCAGACAATTTCAACGTATTTATAGCAGGTAGGCAGGTAACCATTGGTGACAGGGACTATTTCCATAAACTTGAGTATGTATTAGTTTATGGCGACTACGAGAAGACGCATTTTAAGCATCTTCCTGATGAGCGGATAAAAGAGCGTGGAAGCACGATAAATAGTGAGCAGGGTTATGATGTAAAAGGATGGATAGGTCTTGTCATGGAATCCGGATCCCTGCAAGATGGAGATGACAATCTTAACAAACTGGCTGTTCTGACACGAGGTAAAGTCGCTTTGGAAAACATCCTTGATATCTTCAGGGAAGGTGGTTTACATACCAAATATTTGATAGGTGAACTAGAAGCGGACTTTTTGGATTTAACGGAAAGAGAAGATATAGCAACTTCTAGCAGACAGGATTTTATACGAAATGAAGAAAGATTTTCTAGCTTATCAGAGTTTGTAAAAGAAGAATTGAAATTTTTAAGAGTGGATCGTGCTCGTTATAAAGAAGAGGAGGGTGAAGAAAAGGCAAAGGAGATTCCTGCAATTAATGAATGGTTACAAGGATTAAAAAGTGACGCACGCAGTGCCGCAAGAAAGTTGTTCGGCAGGATCAATGCTATTGCAACAGATGGGCAGCACAGAAGGACACTTCTAAAGCATGGTATTCTGGCTTTTGAACATCTTCATCATAAAGAAAAACTTAGTCAATTGGATCAACTTGATATTGAGAACCTTGAGATTGCGGTACAGTTGTTTTCGGAACTAGATGACATTGAAGCATCTTGGTACTATGAAATTACTAAGGGCAGATTGGATGTTATCCGTAAACTCAAGGAACATACCGATAAAAATGCTTTAGAGAAAGTTATCCAAAAACACATTTATTCACATCTATGGTTGCTTGATCCTTCGTGGGATAGGGCAACAGAAACTCCAAGCATGGAAGAAAACGTAAGAATTGCTTTTGATAAGATATCTGAAGAGGCAAAAGAAGAAGAAAAGGAGGGTCGGATTGATATTCGATACAAGAAGTCCTCTGGAAAGCATATTATTATTGAGCTCAAAAGGGCTCGTATA
Source organism: Candidatus Dadabacteria bacterium (assembly GCA_026705445.1). Classification (NCBI taxonomy): domain Bacteria; kingdom Pseudomonadati; phylum Thermodesulfobacteriota; class Candidatus Dadabacteria; species Candidatus Dadabacteria bacterium. The sequence goes on along the minus strand of JAPPAR010000003.1, from coordinate 48,060 downwards.
TCAACGGAGACAAGTTCTTTGCTAGGGCAAGTAGACAAATACAGAAGAGCCATTAAAAAACAGGCTGAAGATGCGGGGGAAGATGGTCCCATTGAAACTATTTGCTTGGTGGGAACTAAATTGAAAGATTGGGACAGTGAAAAAGGTAAAGAGGAATCCGAAAAGACGCTTGAAGCTAAAAATATCCGTGTGATTACCTATCAGCAGCTAATCAACGATGCGGAGATCAGTTACCAAAACTATATCGAAAAATCTAAAGAGAAAGGTCGTATTAGCAGGTTGCTAGAAGCAATAGATGAACCAGAATTAGATTCTTAACCCGAGAAGTTTTTTCTACAGCATAGGATATATTCTTGCTTGGAAGAAAACAAGAAGAGGCATTTCATCAGGCTAAGAGGCTTGGACAGAATTTTCTGAACGATCCCAACATACTCCGCAAGATCTGCGTCACCGCAAATCTCCACAAAGAAGATCATGTGATTGAAATCGGACCCGGCAAGGGGAGCCTCACGGAGCATCTCGCACACGGTGCCGGCAGAATCACGGCAATTGAGAAAGACAAGAGGCTGAAGACCTTTCTTGACGAGAGATTCGGGGAATCTGCAAACGTCAGATTTGTTTACGAAGATGTCCTTAAAATCGGGTTCAGTCGTTTTTCCGACGGAAAAAAGACGAAACTTGTATCTAATCTTCCCTATAACATATCCACTCAGGTTCTAATTAAGCTTTTTGATGAAAGAGAACTCTTCTCAAAGATAGTAGTGATGCTGCAAAAGGAAGTGGCGCAGAGGATATCCTCTGCAAAGGGACGGAAGAGCTACGGTTCCCTCTCGATACTTCTCCAGAGCTGTTTCAGCGTAGAGATTGCCTTCAAAGTTTCCCGGCGCGTGTTCTATCCGGTTCCCGAGGTGGATTCGGCGGTGGTGGTGCTCGATCCGCTTAAGGAGCCTGTGTTTTCTGTATCGAGCGAGAAGACCTTCAGGACCGTTACCAGATGTGCGTTTTCCTCGCGGAGAAAGACCATAAGGAATTCTCTCAGCAACTTCTTTGAGAGGGAAACCGTTGAACAGGCACTTTCAGACTCGAGTATCGATCAGCGAAGAAGGGCGGAATCCCTTTCGGTTGAGGAATTCGCGAGATTGGCCGACAGCTTCCACGCGATAAATCAGTAGACAAGTTCCCTAAGAAGCAGATTCTGAAGTTTCTTTACCCTTGTTCCCATGCCGTTTGATATGATGGAAAAAACATAAACCCGCCCGTTTTTTGCGAATGCGTAGCCGGATAGAGATCTGGCTCCTTCAAGATATCCGGTTTTCGCATAGATTCTGCCCTTGAGGGCGCGAAATCTTTTTTTGAGAGTTCCGTCAACTCCGGCGATCGGAAGGGACGCAACGAACTCCTCTGAAATGTCCGGATCGCCGTAGGCCACATGGAGCGCCTCGGTTATATCCTCGGGGGACACCCTGTTTAGCCTCGAAAGACCGGAACCGTCGGCCACGGAGAAGTTTCCGTTAAGACCAATTCTCCTCAGATGATTTTCAATTACGTGCGTGCCGGATTTCCATGATCCCTGGGTGTTGAGATGCTTGGCCCCGATCACTTTGACTATGCTTTCTCCGATTATATTGACGCTTTCTTTGTTGTACTCATGGATAATGGTGCCCAGAGGTTCTGAGTAATGGGTGAATATTTTGCCGGTCCACCGAGGCACTCTCCTGCGCTCTATGGGTCCGCTTACTTCAATTCCTTCCTTCTTGAGAACTTGCTTGAGTGTAGCCCCGAAGTAAAAAAACGGGTCTGGCACCGAAATCTCTAGGGTCTCGGCTTTTTTTCGGGAGGAGACGTATCCGGAGAGCCTGAGTTCGTTTCGTTCGTTGTACTGTGCTCTCACACCCGATCTTCTCAGCTTGGTGGAAACCCTGTTTTTGATCGGGAAGGGAAACTCGGCGGGTTCCGTTCTCACCGTTGCGGGAACTCCCTGCACCCTGGACGCGGAAATTTTTATCTTGGCCGAGTTGTAATTAAACGAAATCGCCGTTACGGGAGGGCAGAAGTTTTTGCCGCGCCATTCAGGATCCCAGCCTTCTCCGTAATGGATGTCGTCAAAATACGAACCGTCTAGGTAAATCCCGCCCTCGATTCCTTTTATCCCGAGAGCCTTAATCCGCTCTGCAATCTCTCTGAGCTTCTCGATGTCTATAGTGGGGTCTCCGAACCCTTTTACGTAAAGACCGCCGTGGCCGACTCCCGAGTGTATTCCTCCACCCAGATAAAACTCCGTTTTGAACCGAAAACCCTTTCCGAGCAGGGAAAGCGCCGCTATGGAGGAAAGTATTTTGTTATTGGAGGCGGGAATGAATTCCTCTTTGCTGTTATAGCGAAAAACCGTCTTGCCGGTATCGGCGGAACGGACCATGACCCCGATTTTCTTTCGCGACGAGGAATTTTTCGAAATAAAGGAGAGTATTTTTTTCTCGTTTACTTCAGCGTGAGAAGGTGCCGCCGACAGAAACACAAAGAGTAAAACGAGCGTGTGCAGAATCAGGGTCTTTATTCTGGAATCCATCGTTACTGTATTCTTAGTGAGCCTCGGCCCAGTTCTCTGCGGCGCGCATTTCCACTCTAAGCGGTACTCTGAGTTCCCAGGCGTTTTCCATGTCGTTTTTTATATGAGTTCGTAGTTTTTCAAGCTCTGCTTCGTAAACCTCAAAGAGAAGCTCGTCGTGAACTTGGAGGATCATTTTCGAGCGAAATTCTCCCTCTTCAAGTCTTCTGAATATGCGGATCATGGCCAAATTTATTATATCCGCTGCGGATCCCTGTATCGGAGTATTTATAGCCTCACGCTCTCCTCTTCCCCTCTCTACCCTGTTTCCCGAAACAAGCTCCGGTATCGGCCTTCTTCTCCCAACAAGCGTCTCTGTGTAGCCCCTGTTCCTGGCTTCTTCAACTGATGCCTGCATATAGGTTTTCACTTCAGAATATCTGTCAAAATATCTGTTTATGTAATTTCTTGATACCGAGACCGTGGTACCGAGTTGCTTTGAGAGCCCGAAAGCGCTTATGCCATATATTATCCCGAAGTTTATGGTCTTAGCGAGGTTTCGCATCTCGGAGGTGATCTGGTCTTCGCTTGCGTTAAAGATTTCGCAGGCCGTTGCGACGTGCACATCCTTATCGTCTCGGAGAGCTTCAAGCAGGATCGGGTCCTCAGAGAAATGGGCGAGCAGACGAAGCTCTATCTGGGAATAGTCAGCCGACAGTATAACGCAGCCGTCTTTTGCCACGAACGATTTTCGTATTCTTTTTCCGTCCCCGGTTTTTATCGGGATGTTCTGAAGGTTGGGATCGCTGGAACTCAGTCTGCCGGTTGAGGTGCCGGCAGGGTTAAAAGAGGTGTGAATCCTTCCGGTGACCGGATTTATGAGTCTCGGAAGTTGGTCGATGTAGGTAGATTTCAGCTTGGAGAGAAACCTGTGTCTGAGTATGAGACGCGGCACCTCGTGGATTGTCGACAGATCCCTTAGAACTTCGGAATCGGTGGAAAAGGCGCCTTTCGCGGTTTTTTTCTTAACGGGAAGTCCTAGCTTCTCGAAGAGCACTTCGGAGAGCTGCTTTGTCGAGTTTATGTTGAACTTTCCTTCGGTTTTTTCATATATTCCGCCCTCGATGGAATCGAGATCCCTCTCGAACTCCTCAGACATTTTCCCGAGAATAGCGGTGTCGACGCTCACTCCCGTGAACTCCATGTCGCAAAGAACCGGAACAAGGCCCAGAACATTTTCCCTGTAAAGGTCCCAGAGCCCCTCTTTTTTCAGAGTCTCAAGAAATTTTCTTGAAAGAATAAGCGCCACGTCCGAATCTTCGCACGAGTACCTTGCTGCCGTCTCGATATCAACTTCGGCGAAGTTCTTCCTTGATTTCCCTTTTCCTGTAACGTCATCGTAGGAAATCATCTTGTGGCCAAGCTCAGTTCTTGAGAGTTCGTCAAGCTTGTAGCTTCCCCGGGAAGCGTCGAGCAGGTGTGCGGCCAGCATCGTGTCAAAGTAAATTCCCCTGAGACTGACGCCGTGATTTTTAAGTGCGAGCATATCGTATTTTATATTCTGTCCTATTTTCCTTATGCCCTCGGACTCGAGAACTGGTTTCAGCATAGAAAGTGCGGTCTCAGGTTTCATCTGCTTTTCGGCTTCCATGATTCCCGTGTGTCCTACGGGAACGTAAAAAGCCCGTCCCGGGGCTGTGCACAGTGAAAAGCCGACTATCCCTGCGTTCATCGGCAGTCTAGAATCCGTCTCGAGATCTATTGAGAGTTCTCCTGCCTCCTCTACTATTCTTATGACCTGGCCGAGGGACATCTCATCGAAAACAGTTTCGTAGGAATCGTATCTTACTGCTTCACTTTCGCCTGGCGTACGGGATGCACCGATTTCGTCTAGGAGCTTTTCAAATTCAAGCTCTGAGAATATTTCCTGAAGATCTTCGGCCGCGTATCCACCGTATCTGAAGTCCTCGATTCCGGTTCCTACTTCGACATCAGTTTTTATGGTAACGAGCTCTCGGCTGAGGTATGCATTGTCTTTGTGCTCTCTTAGCCTCTTCGCGACGCTGGGGCGAAGTTCTTCAAGGTTTCTATATACGCCGTCAAGATTCCCGTACTTGGATATAAGGGCCGAAGCGGTTTTCCCCCCTACGCCCGCCACTCCCGGAATGTTGTCAACCTTGTCTCCCACAAGAGCGAAGAAATCAATCATCTGTCCGGGCTCGATCCCGTACTTCTGGTGCACTTCCTGCACTCCGGTTACACGTTCCCTCATTGTGTCAACCAGAGTCACGTTCTCAGACACCAGCTGGCAGAAATCCTTGTCTCCGGTGACCAGAACCACCTTTGATGTTCCCTGTGCCCTGGCTATGGTTCCTATGATGTCATCGGCCTCATATCCCTCCATTGCGAGCATGGGTATTGAGAATGCCCGTACCAGTTCGAAAATCTTAGAGAACTGGAGCTGGAGGCTTTCCGGAGCCTCGTCCCTGTTGGCCTTATACTCAGGGTATATTTCGTTTCTGAACACTTCTCCCCTGGAATCGAACACCATCCCCAGGTACCTCGGTTCGTATTCCCTGAGAAACTTAAGAAGCATGGTTGCAAATCCGTAGACGGCGTTGGTTGGAAACCCATCGGAGGTGGAAAGATCGGCCCTTACGCCGTAATACGCTCTGAATATATATGAGCTGCCGTCAATCAGATAGAGCGGGTGCTGGGACATGAAAGAAACCGCTTACGCGTTATTCATTAAGTATACCCAACCGTCCTTGCGGTGGGAGAATCAGCTTGCTGGTGTGGTTTTGGGCGGCGTCGGAGACAACGTTATTTTTCCGCGCTGTAAACAAACGCTGGAGGGAAATTGGACCAGACGGTCTTCGACTTAACGACGCTTGTGAACTTGTTTCGGAGCGTTGAGCGGAATCTTCTGGCATTTGGAACCATCATGCTGATTGAATAGCTGAATGTGATCATCCTGCCTCCAGGCTTGAGTACATCCCAGATGACATTAAGCAGTCTGTCTTGGGTTCCGTGGTCAAATACGGCCCAAGGGAGACTTGAGATAATGCAGTCGCAGGAATCTTTTCCGTGCTGCTCGAGATATTTTTTCATGTTCTCCGCAGAATCCCTGTAGACTGTCGCGGAAGGACATCGTGATTTGGTCGCCTCGCAGAACTCGGGATTGATCTCTATTGCGAAAAACAGTGCTTCCGGACTTTTCTTCTCAAGAATCTTCTCGGTGAAAACCCCGGTTCCAGAGCCAAGTTCCACCACGGTTCCCATTTCGTTGAGCCGGGCGGTCTCGGTGACAAGCTCCGACAGCTCCTCGTTTGAAGGCCCTATGGAGCCGGTGCGCTTTGGATCTCTGAGAAACTGTTTTATGTAACCGTATGCTCCGAGTTTCAACGGCACCTCCGACAAACCATCAGTGCGGCTAAGTATAATGACTGGGACAGCTTTGTCCACTGAACTTTTTATGATGGCTTCTACTGCTCTGAAAATGAGACGGCCTGAACACCGTGCCCGCACCCTTCTGCCTGCGGCCGTCGGCTATTGCGCAATGGACGGAGCAAGTTATCCATACCTAACAACCGCGAGTTCGGAATTCTCTCATCTCGAATCAGAACCAGACGCCTTCTTCCATGCGGATATTTCCAGCGTGGGAGTGAGTTTATCATGTGTCGGTGCTGCCGCCGTGCATCCTCCCCCCACCGCATAACAGTGGAGAAGGGAATACGCCGTAAAGCTTATCACTGAGGAGGACAGGAGCAGCCAGTCGCGTTGCAGGCCTGCACAGCTACCCTATAGTACACTCTAAACCCAGGAGCGTCAGGAACCTCAAATCTCTGTATATGGGTTGTGCTCGTGGTTTCTACAACATGATCCGCGGTGGGGAAAACGTCGCAACCTGGTCCATCTCTCCTGTAAGTAAGTGGAAAATCGGCAATACCAACATTGATATGCACTTTATAATCAGTCGCCTCTGGAACCCTGCTATAAGTGACAATTACCTCACCTGATCCTCCAGGTTCTAGTTCTTGTGGTGAAATTCGGTGACTCAATATGCTCGGGTGAGAAGGCACTCTCCCGGAAGTGTCGGGTGGAGGGCCAGTTCCGCCATCTCCAAAACCCCTTCCGGGCGTCCAATTAATTCCAGCGCTTTCGGCCGCTTGCTCGCAGATATTCACGCCGTTAATGCTGATAGCCCCGCTTCCACTTCTAATACTGCCCTGCTCACATGAACCATCGGGATTTAGTGTTACCGTCTGGCCGGCAACTCTAACCGTACAGCTTTGACCGTCCGCGTTACCTGTACCACATTTGGATGTGGTAGCAGGTTCAGACCCTTGCGGCATGCGGGGACTCAGTGCGCCCCATACGCCCAAGCCGGCAACTTCTCCGCCAGCCGTTGTAACGCCAAAGGTTCCTCCCACTGCTCTTGGAATTCTGTTCCCGTTTCCGAAAAACTGTCCACCCCATTTGCCTTCCGCTCCCACTATACTTGGACTTGAATGTGCCAAATCCGTATCACCTCGGAAGAAACCGCTGTCTGAATTCCCGATATCTGCCTCTTCCAGTGTTACTGTTCCTTCAATGGGATAGCCTTCTTCATCAAGAAAGGAATGAATCTTCCCCTTCACGGTTCCGCGATCAAAATCAACAGTCAAAGTCACTTTCCCTTCAGCAAAATAAATACTGCCTTCTTCAGAATACATAGCGGTGGCGTCCCCTTCATAGGTCACAGGGTTGCTCACGTCCAGGCCGGAGAGATTTCCCTGTGTGAAGGGATCGCTGCCATCTCCGAAGACACCCAATTCTAAATCGTCAGTTCCGGTGGTGCTGTCCGGCACATATATCCAGACTCCGCCGGCTATGTAATCTTTTCTCTCCCTTGTTCTTTCCTCCGAATAGACATCGACGTAAAGATATCCTCCCGGCAGTCTTTTTATCAGTTCAATCCCGTCCCAGTTGTTTCCTCCAAGCCGGTTCAACACTGTATCTGTGGTGCTGTCAACGGACCATCCGGCGCTACTGTTCCGAACAATGTATCGAACTTGTCCTCCACTGTATGAAGCCTCAACTGAAACCCTGTCTGTCGTGATGCCGTTATTGGCATTTGAGGATTGGGTAACGCTACCCACGCTCGGTTCATTCTCTGCAGCTTCGGAAATTTCATCCCCGGCGTTGTTCTTATCAGCTTCTGATACGACGCTGTCCAGTACATCCCCTGCGGATGGTCGAGATGAACCTCCTCTTCCCCCTCCTCCCCCTCCGCAGCCATACAAAGGAAAAAGCCCCAGAGCAAGGGCAAGGATGTAAACACGCAGAAGCCTGCCGCTCATATTTCATCACCTCCATGAGTCAATTTTGCTAATACGATAATCTACCCCCCCCCTAGTCAAGTCAAGTGAACTTTGCCACTGTGTCAGTGCAGGCTCTCGAATCCCTTATTGCCTTAATTGCGGAAAGATTGTATTTCTTAATTCCGGTATTATATAAATTGCAGTCGTGACCCTCAGGATCTTGGAACCAGAGCTCAGCGAAGCGATGTTTGAAGGAATCTCGAAAAAACTCGGCACCACCCTCAAGAGAATAGGGGGCTACGGAAAACTCAGCGAAAAGAACATAGAGGACGCACTTCGCGAAGTGCGTCTCAGCCTTCTTGAAGCGGATGTCAATTTCAGGGTGGTCCGCCAGTTCACCGAGCTTGTCAAGGAAAGAGCACTGGGCCGGGAAGTCGAAAAGAGTCTCAACCCGGGACAGCAGTTCGTAAAGATAGTCAAAGAAGAACTTACCGGCATTCTGGGGCTGGAAAACGAACCTCTGAATCTGAGCGTCGCGCCGCCCGTGATAATAATGCTGGTTGGGCTTCAGGGTTCGGGAAAAACCACCACGGCGTCGAAGCTTGCCAAGTTTCTCAAGGAACGCTATGGCAAGACCCCGCTTCTGGTTCCCGCCGATATCTACCGTCCTGCCGCGATAGAGCAGCTCAAGGTGCTCGGAGAAAAAATAGACGTAAGCGTCTACGATACCGTGGCCGGTTCTGACCCCGTGGACGTGTGCGCGGATGCGGTCTCTGCCTCGGCGAAACATGGGGCGGACGCGGTGATCATAGACACGGCCGGACGCCTTCATCTTGACCGCGAGCTAATGGATGAACTGGGAAGCATAAAGAAGAAGGTAAATCCCCATGAAATCCTCCTTGTTGCCGACTCGATGACGGGACAGGATGCCGTGAACGTTTCGCAGAGTTTTGATGACGCCGTTGATCTCGACGGCGTAATTCTCACGAAGATGGATGCGGACGCGAGGGGAGGGGCGGCCCTTTCGATAAAGGCCACCACCGGCAAGCCTATAAAGTTTTTCGGAACGGGAGAGAAGGCCGACGCACTTGAGGTTTTTCACCCCGAGAGAATAGCCTCGAGAATCTTGGGAATGGGAGACGTTCTGAGCCTCATAGAAAAGGCGGAAGACGCTTTTGAAGAGGAAAGAACGAAAAAACTCGCGGAGAGAATATCGAAAAAGCAGTTCTCCCTCGAAGATTACAGGGAATCGATACTGGCCATGAGCAAACTCGGTTCAATAGAAAGCATAGCCCACATGGTCCCGGGGATGAAAAAGGTTACCGATAACCCCGAAGCGATGGCGAAGGCGGAGGAAGAGATAAAAAAGAGCCTTGCGATAATCAATTCCATGACGGTGTCTGAAAGAAGGAATCATGCTATCCTAAACGGCAGTCGCAGAAAAAGAATCGCCAAGGGAAGCGGAACTACAGTGCCTGATGTGAACCGCATGGTAAAAAACTACATACAGATGCGAAACATGATGAAAAACATGGGGAAAATGGGTAAACTAGCAAAAAGAATGACGAAATTCAGATGACGGGAGCATATCTTTAACCCCGACTTCAGGAGGTAACAGCAGTTTGGTCAAGATAAGGTTGAGCAGAATAGGATCTAAGAAGAGGCCGTTTTACAGGATAGTCGCTGCGGATGTCCGTTCCCCGCGCGACGGAAAGTTTCTTGAAATACTGGGACATTACGATCCGCGGAAAAAACCTCACGAACTCAAGGTAGACATGGAAAGAGTGAAAGCGTGGATGGATAACGGTGCCAAGGCGACCAACAGGGTAAGCAAGCTCATATCGCAGGTTACGTAGCACATTTTCTTCCACACGAAAGTTCATACACAAAGATTCTAGTTTCAGGAGGGATGCTCCTTATGAGTCAGCTCAAAGAGTTTGTCGAATTCATGGCTAAATCCATTGTCGACAACCCCGAGGAGGTCCAGGTGACAGAGGTGGCGGGCGAAAAAACTACGGTTATTGAGCTTAGAGTAGCCTCCGAAGACTTGGGGAAGGTAATTGGAAAACAGGGGAGAACCGCAAAGGCGATTCGCAGCATATTGAGCGCCGCGGCCGCAAAAATGAAAAAGCGCGCTGTCTTGGAGATCCTTGAATAGCATTGCCGGAAAGCGCGAAACAAAACCTTGTTCTCTACGGGAAGATAACCAAAAGACATGGTCTTTACGGTGAAGTGAAGGTGTTCGCCTTCAGCGGGCATCCCGAAACCCTCTCCGGGTTAGGAAAAATCTATGTAGAAATTCCCAACCGCAAAGAACCCCGAAGATTCAGTCTGTCCCAGATAAAAATCCAGAAAAACGTCGCAATTGTTAAGCTAAAGGACATCGATACCCCCGAGGCTGCCGACGCACTTAAGAATCTCCATGTTCTGGTCGAAAAAAACGATTTGCATCCCCCGGGAGAAGATGAATATTACTGGACTGACCTCATCGGGCTTCGGGTCCGCACCTCCCACGGAGATAATATTGGGGAGGTGAAGGATCTTATCGATTCGGGTGGACACGACATTCTCGTGATAAAGAGTCTGGAACGGGGGCGGGAATTCCTAGTTCCGTTTGTCAAGAAGTTCGTAACCACGGTGGATCTTGACGGTTCGATGATCACCGTGGAACCAGTAGAGGGGCTCCTCGAGTAATTCCCGTGATACTGCGATGAAGTTTGACATAGTGACAATTTTTCCCGGGTTTTTTGATTCCGTTTTTTCATTCGGAGTAATAAGCAGGGCCGTTGAAAACAAGGCGGTGGAGATAAACGTCCACGATCTGAGAACTTATTCAGCGGAGAAGCATGGAAAAACCGATGATACTCCGTACGGAGGGGGAAGCGGAATGCTTATGACCCCGGGACCTATAGGGGATGCCATCGGCCGTATAAGAAAAAAGGGGCTTCGCTCCGCCGTAATTCTGACTACTCCCAAGGGAGAAGAGTTTGATGATCGCAAGGCGCAAGAACTTTGCGGGTTTGAGCAGCTGATAATCCTCTGCGGCCGCTACGAAGGGGTGGACGACAGGGTGAGCGAACTATATGTTGATATGAAGATATCAACCGGGAAGTACATAAATTCCGGGGGAGAATACGCATGTTCCCTGATAGTGGATGCCGTATCAAGATACCTTCCGGGGGTTCTCGGAAACACTGAGTCTCTTTCCTCTGAGTCTCTTACAAACGGGCTTCTTGAGTATCCCCAGTATACGAAGCCACGAACATACAGAGGAAAAAAAGTTCCCGAGCTGCTTCTTTCAGGAGACCACGAAAAAATAAGGAAATGGAGGAGGCAGGAGAGCATAAAAAGTACTTTCACCCACAACCCCGCTTCCCTTGACGACGCCCAACTTTCCAAAGAAGAAGACGCTTTCCTAAAGGAACTCAAGGTCGGCAATTCTCCGGATTTTAGGGTTTACATAGCCCTTGTGCATTATCCGGCGTATAATAACCGTCTCGAAGTCGTCTCAACCGCCTTTAAGAGCATAGACGCGCACGACATATCAAGGGACGCCACTACGTACGGGGTCAAAAAATTCTATCTGATAAACCCTGTCGAAGAGCAGCGCCGCCTTGCGGGCAGACTCGTCGATCACTGGATCGAGGGAGAGGGGAGGAATTTTAACGAGACCAAAAGCAAGGCTTTCGGCATCATAACCATAATGAATACTATTGAGGAGACCGTCGAGCAGATAGAGGAAATCGAAGGGGAAAAACCGAAAATAGTGGTTACTGACGCCCGCTTTTCAGACGACATGACTGGCTACCGGGTGCTTCGGGAAAAAATATTCGAGAACACGGAGCCTTTTCTGATTCTTTTCGGTACGGGATGGGGACTCACGCTTGAGACAATAAAAGCAGCTGACTACGTTCTGAAACCCATAAGCGGCTATAGTGAATTCAACCATCTTTCGGTGAGAAGCGCGGCCGCCATAGTGCTTGACAGGTTGCTTTCCTGCGGAGCCTGATCCGCTGAAACCGGCTGGGACGGACGTCTCGGGAAGCTTCCTGAAGCAGCCGAAAAAAACCCTTTTAATATTTTGACAATCCCCATGGGGTTCTGTATATTCAACATCCCGCGAAAAGGAAGATTGAGAAAATGGGAATCATAGCAGAAATTGAAAAAAAGCACCTGAGAACCGACCTGCCGGAATTTCGAGCTGGGGACACGGTATCGGTCCACTACAACATCAAGGAAGGTGAAAGGAGAAGGATCCAGGTTTTTGAAGGTACCGTGATAGCCAAAAAAGGTTCGGGCTTCAGGGAAACTTTCACGGTAAGGAAGGTTTCCTACGGTATAGGTGTCGAGAGAATTTTTCCCCTGCATTCCCCTCTTATAGGGAAAATAGAAGTAAAAAGAAAAGGCCGCGTGAGAAGAGCCAAGCTTTACTACCTAAGAGGCCTTTCAAAGAAAGCCAGCAGAATAAGAGAGAGAACTTCCTAGTCTGCGACTTTTCCAGTTCCGTCAGTCCCGCCGTTTTCGGCTTTCTCCATTTTGCTCATTACGTGAACCATTCTCTGTATTGAGGTGTATAAGGAAAAGACGAAGAGAATGAGGACTGAAAGCTTCAGAAGGTAATCCCTGTTTCCAAGCCCCATGAGAAAGGTAATTATGTTGCCAAGGAAGTTAAACGTCGAGAGAACCCCCAAGTAAACTACCCTCTCGGCTCTCTGCATTATCCCCACCTCGCAGTCGATTCCAAGTCCCTCGGCCCTGGCCCTTGTGTAGCTGACCATCATGGAACAACTGACTGTAAGGAAAACGATATAGACGAAAAAAGTGTCTTTGAAAAAGCTCAGAAGACCCAAGTAGATAAGAACTTCTGAATATCTGTCCACGCAGGAGTCAAAAAAAGCCCCTCTGGGTGAATTAAGGCCTTGGGCTCGCGCCACCCTTCCATCGAAAATGTCAAAAGTCGAGCCGGCAAGCAGCAGAACTCCGGCTATGAAGATCATGCCCAGATGGAAAAACCATCCCGCAAGTGCGGAAACTATCAGGGTGGTAATGGTGAGTACGTTGGGGCGGAACTCCCTTTCTATAAGAAAGTCCTCTATGGGCCTCATGAGAAAGACCCACCAGGACTTGATCCCGCCTGAGAGAAGCTTGGAAGAGTCCGGTTTTCTCCCGGTTTTAGACCTCTCGTCAGCTTCCTCGGAGTTAGGTTTTGACCATTCGTTTTCCATAAAAAGATAATACCCTGTAATTTTCTCTGTAGTCTATTGGGGTAGACGACATACGGCTGTCTTCTGCCGTTCAGTCGTTAACAGTTACGTAGAACTTGAAGTCCCTTTCTTTCTCCTTTATTTCGTTTCCGTATTCCCGTGCCTGTTCCTTGGATTGAAAGGTTCCTATCCTCACTCTGTAGAAAGTTGTGATTTCAGAAGGCGAGTACTCCTTTATAAAAGCGGGATATCCCTTGTCTTTGTAGAATCTCACGGTTCGGTTGGCGACTTTTTTGCTCAGGAAAGAGCTGATCTGAATGGTGTATTTATGGTCAGGATTGATCATCGCCGACAAGTACTTGTCACGGGCGGATGGATCTTTTTCATCTGGGGTGGAGGCCAGTTTTTCCGCTTCGTCGCCTGGGGTTTTCTCTTGCGAAATAAACGAAAACAGTTTTTCCAGCAGTCCTGGGGATTTCTCCGCCGAGACAGGCTCGTCCGCGGGGATGAATTTTTTCCCCACCACGACTCCCAGGGAAAACACCATTGTGAAAACAACGAGAAAAACCAGAGAAAGACGCAGAATCCGGGGATTTTTTTCTTTTTTTTCTTCAGCCATTTTTACATACTTCTGGGGGCGTTTATTCCGAGAAGACCGAGACCGTTTTCTATTACCACCTGTACGCAGCGTGCTAGGTAGAGTCTCGCGGAGGCCATGTCGGTGTTCTCCGAGTCCAGAATTCTCGTCTTATTGTAATAAAAATGGAACTCGGCCGCCAATTCCTGAAGATAATAAACCACTTTGTGCGGGGAAAGCGACTCGGCCGCCGAACGGACTACCTCGGGGAACCTGAGAAGTATTTTCATTATGCTTCGTTCCTCATCGTCTGAAAGGAGATTAAGATGTTCCTCCGAGGCACTAATCCCCGCTTCCTCTGAGTTCCTCATCAGACTTGAAATTCTAGCGTTTGCGTACTGAACGTAGTAAACGGGATTTTCGCTGGACTCCTTTTTTGCCAGTGAAAGATCAAAATCAAGGTGGCTGTCGGAGCTTCTCATGAGCAAAAAGAATCTCGTGGCGTCACACCCAACTTCGCGAAGCACTTCGCGGAGAGTAACGAAATCTCCCGTTCTCTTCGACATCGGAACTTCCACACCGTCTCTTACGAGCCTCACGAACTGTATAAGGAGCACCTGCAGAGAAGATTCATCTAGGCCCAGAGCCTTCATAGAGGACTTAAGACGCGATACGTGGCTGTGGTGATCGGCTCCCCAGACGTTTATTAACTTGGAAAATCCTCTTGAATATTTATCCATGTGGTAGGCTATGTCGGATAGAAAGTAAGTCGGAGCACCGTCTTTTTTTATTATTACCCAGTCCTTGCCGTCCCCGTATAGGGAAGCCTTGAACCAGAGCGCCTGCTCTTTTCTTTCAACTGTCCCAAGATCCTCGAGTTTGGTAAGAGTCTTGTCCAGCTTTCCTTCTTCAGAACCGCGACCGTGTATTTTAATTCTCTCGCTGTACCAGTTGTCAAAATCCACCCTTAGGTTCAGAAGGTCAGTTTTTATTTCCTCAAGAAGCCTTGAGTAAGCAAACTCTCTGCAGAACTCTATAGCTTCCGATTCATCCCCAGGCACTTGAGGGCATTCTTCCGATTTTTTTATTTCCTCGGCGAGTTCTGAGATGTACTTGCCGCGATAGCCGTCTTCTGGAAGCTCTCTTGCGAGTCCGTAGGACTGTGCGAGAGCCGAGTATACCGACTCGCCGAGCATATCCATCTGCCTGCCTGCGTCATTTATGTAGAATTCTCTGATCACTCCGTATCCGCAAAAGGAAAGTATTCTGCATACCGAGTCTCCGACAACGGCATTTCGGGCGTGGCCGAAATGAAGATAGCCCGTAGGATTGGCGCTTACAAATTCAACTATCACTCTCTGTCTGGAACCCTGGAGTGAGGCTCCGTACTTTTCGCCGAGACGAAGAATCTCTCTAAGTTGTGATTCGAACAGGGTTTCGTTAACGAAAAAATTTATGAATCCCGGCCCCGCAATATCAAGCCTTTCTATGAAACCGTGCTGGCGCTGCTCTATGGCCTTGACTATTTTTTGCGCGACTTCACGGGGATTTTTGCCCTTCATGCTTCCTATAACGAGCGCCGCATTCGTGGAGAAATCGCCGAATTCCTTTTTTTTCGGTACCGACACCTCGAACTCTGTCTCGTTTCCCATTGGGCTTCCGGGTAGCGCGAGCGAATCCACGGACTCTTTTATGATTTTCAGTATTTCGTCCTTCATGAGTTTTTGCGGCCTGACTTACTCGACGGGAGGACCTAGGTGATCGATATCGTTAAAGGATATTATAACGAACCTGCCGTCGTATACTTCAACAACGCTTTTTGAGGCTTCATCTACTATGTAATCTCGCAATTTCTTAAGGGATCTTCCGGTAAAACTGCAAAACAGTGTTCCTATAACCATATTGTGGCTTACGACCACTATGTTCTGCGATTCGAAGCGGCTTTTGATATCTGCTATGGCGTCAAGAGCCCTTTGCTGAACCCCTTTTAATGACTCTCCGCCTGGTAACTGCAAGGTCTCCGGGTCTTTGCGCCAGTGTTCAAGCACGTCGGGATACTTCTCCCTTATATAGGAGAAATCAAGCCCCTCAAAAATTCCTTGGTCCATCTCCCGAAGATCATCCCTGATATCAACGTCAATTGAGTGGTACGCGGCGATTTTCTCCGCCGTCGTCTTCGCCCTTACAAGGTTGCTCGAGTATATGCGGTCGACACTCTCGTCCTTAAGAGAGAAAGCTACTTTCTCCGCCTGTTCTATTCCGGTGGGGTTAAGCGGAACATCACTTATCCCCTGACATTTTCCGGTTTCATTCCAGTCTGTTTTTCCGTGTCTTACGAGTATCAGCCGCATGCGAATCACTTTTTGCTTTCACAGGAGATGACAAAGAAATCCGACTTTATCCTTTCTCTCAACTCACTTGGCGGAGGGGGAAGCGGCGAAGCGTCGTTTACGGCCTTTATACAGTAAGAATCGAACTTCAGGTTTCCGGAGCTTCTTTCTATTCCCACATTGTAAACCTCGCCGGTTTCTTTCATGTAAAAATTTACCTGAGCCGCGAGAAGGATACCGGAATCTATGTTAAGTGGCAGTATCAGGCTCCTCTGTATCCGTTTCGATATTGTTCTGTAATAGACGTCAAGCACAAGTGAGATGACTCCCGGGGCAGATTCTTTGGGAGCCGGTTCGACAGACGCTTGTTCGGCACTTTTCTTGATGTTACTTAAAACGGATTCCTTTTTAATGTTCCTGATCACTTCTTTTTTCTCGGATTCAAGAGCTTTTTTCTCGGCGACCGCTTCTTCCTTTTCCGTTTCGGGTTCTGTGCGTGGTGGTGTCTCTTTGCTTGCTACTGGAGGTTCTTTCGGCTTCTCGTCTGGTTTTGTTTGCGGGGTAGGGGGATCCGGGCTTTTTTCTTTTTTCGTTATCACAGGATCCGCTTTTTTCTTTTTCTGGGGAGCTTTTACTTGTTCCTTAGCGGGTTTTTTGATTTTCTTTGCGCTTTTCTCCGGTTTTTTGGGACGGCTGGGAGCCCTAACAACTGATTTTTTCTTGCTGGCGCGCGGAACTTGGGTCGAGAGTGACACTTCTATTGATTGCTCGGGAGAAACTGGCCCGTGCCTTCCGACCCCAAGAGCAAGCAGACAGACAATCAGCAGATGAAGACCCAAGGAAATAAAAAGTCCTTTGCGAAAATGATTCTTTTCTCCCTTCATCTTTTTACATGTCCGCTTATTTGTCCTTTATGTTTTTTGATTCCGTGATCAGGCTTAGCTTTTCAACACCGGTTTTCTTTATCTCGTCTATGACCTTTACCACGAATCCGTATTTGACTGATTTATCCGCTCTGAGAAAAACCCGTCCGCTCTCGGGCGTGGTTCCCTCGGCCGCCATTAATTTACCGAGAGCTGTGGCGATTTCTGAAAGGGAGTAGCTAGTGTCTTCGAGAAATATATTTCCGGACCCGGTTACGGTCACAGTTATCTGTTTCTGGTTTTTGACCGGGATTTTAGAAGATGCCGTTTGCGGAAGGTTTACCCTGATTCCCTGATAAAGTATTGGGGTGGTGACCATGAAAATAACTAAAAGAACCAGCATTACGTCAACAAAGGGAGTGACGTTTATCTCTGAGAGGACTGACCTGCGCCAGCCGGTGTTGAATTTTCCCGCTGCCATGAGGCGAAATTCCCCGCTACCTGTTTAGATACCTTTCCGCCGTGTTAAGAAATCCGGCACAGAAATGCTCCATTTCCACCTCCATGGCCCTTACCCGGTTGACAAAGTAGTTGTAAGCTATTGTGGCGGGGATGGCGGCCGCAAGACCGATAGCGGTTGCTATAAGAGCCTCCGCGATTCCTGGAGCCACGACCTCAAGCGAGGGGACCCCTTTGCTTCCCGCAAGTCCTATAAAGGAGTTCATAATGCCCCACACGGTTCCGAACAACCCTATGAACGGAGCTGAACTGCCGGTGGTTGCGAGGAAAACCAAGGACTTTTCCAGCTTTGAAGCTTCTTTGGTCATCGCCCTGTTAAGCGCCCTTTCCACCAGGTCTACAGATTCGGAACGGGAAGAAATGTCTCCGGATTCCTTAGGATCGAGTTCTCCCCGGTTTTTCTTCTTCTCCGTTTTCACCACTTCCGCGTAGCCTGCCCTGAACAACTCCGCAACCGGGCCACCTACTTTCTCCGAGAAGGAGAGAAGTGCCCTCATGTCTTCGTTTGAATGATAAAGGTTGAGAAACGCGGTTGATTTCTTGGAAGAACTTCTTAGAAGACGAAATTTTGTGTAGATAATCGCCCAGGAAAAAACTGACATGAAAACTAAAAGCAGAAGCACGGCCTTGACCACAGGCCCGGTGCTTACAAGCAGCATTAATATGTTGTTTGTTCCTTCCGTGAACAGATTCATAAAGGGTGCTTAGGCGAAATTCGAAAATTCCGGTTCCGTCGGTAAATTTCTCAAGCCATGTCGCGGGTGGCAGGCGGCCGGATAACCAGATGCCGTGCGAAAAGATAACTGCTGATAAAAATCATACAGGAAACCTTAACTAAACTATTTTACCCGTTTTGGGGAATTAAACATAACTTTGCTGTCAGGTAGAATTGAAAGACAGTACGGGGTTTGCGAACATCCGTGAATAATCCGCTCAATGGAGGGATCAAAATGTCAAAAAAGCACTGTTTTTCAGCTATTTTTATTCTGATTTTTTCCCTCGTGACTGCCGTGGCAGTTCACGCGGAGGAGGACAGATACACGATTGTGGTGGAAGAAAGTTTCTATACTGTAGCGCCAGAGAACCGCGAGGAGTTTCTCAGGGTATACAGAACTCGTCTTTTTCCTTTCTGGCAGGAAATGAAAAAGAGGGGCATCACCGTTGACGATTACAGGATGTATTCACAGAGAATACATACCATAAAGCCACTTTGGACCTACAAAACCGTGGTAAAATTCAAGAACTACGCGGCGATAGACAGGTGGCTTGAGGTGAGGGACGAGGTATACAGCAAATTATTTCCCGGGGAGAAAGGTTACAAGGAACCGAGGAAAATAATAGACTCCATTTCCGGGAATCACTGGGATGAATTCATAAGGGAAATCCCCCTTGACTGAATGTTTTCAGATTTTTGCGTGGATCAGAGAAGTTTTGGCTGACCTTTGCTAGGGCTGAGTCCCAAATGCCTGTAGGCGAGTTTTGTAGCCTTTCTTCCCCTAGGGGTTTTTTCTACTAGCCCCTCTCTTATCAGAAAGGGTTCGTAGACGTTTTCTATTGTGTCCTTGTCCTCGCTCACCGCGGCTGAGATAGTGTCTACTCCTACGGGACCCCCTCCGAATTTTTCGATTATGGAGGTAAGTATCGCCCTGTCGAGGTTATCAAGACCCATTGAATCTATCTCAAGCATCGAAAGGGCGTCCCTGACCACGGTTTCGGTTATCCGCCCGTCCGATTTCATCTGGGCGTAGTCCCTTACTCTCTTAAGAAGCCTGTTGGCTATTCTGGGGGTTCCTCTTGCCCTCGATGTCATCTCGCGGGCCCCTTCGTCTGTTATCTCGACCCCAAGAATACCGGAGGACCTTTTCACTATGCTTGAGAGCTCTTCTGTACTGTAGTAGTCAAGCCTGAGTTCGACCCCAAAACGGGAGCGAAACGGGGAGGTGAGAAGCCCTGTTCTGGTTGTTGCTCCTATTAAGGTGAACCTGTTAAGGTTTATTTTTACCGATCTTGCCGTTGGGCCTTCTCCTATCATGAGGTCAATTTTGAAATCCTCCATAGCGGAATAAAGATATTCTTCTACGACTCTGTTTATTCTGTGTATTTCATCAACGAAAAGCACGTCCTTTTCGTCAAGGTTGGTAAGCATGGAAGCGAGATCTCCCGTTCTTTCGAGAACGGGCCCCGAGGTAAGGTGCAGCCCCACGCCGAGTTCATTTGCGAATATGTGGGCGAGAGTGGTTTTTCCAAGTCCTGGGGGGCCGGAGAGAAGGACGTGGTCTAGGGCTTCGCCTCTTGCCTTGGCGGCACCGATGAATATGGCGACCTGTTCCTTAACGTTCGGTTGCCCGATAAAGTCCCGAAGAAAAGCAGGCCGGAGATTTACGTCCGTAAGCTCGTCTGTTTCCGTGTATTCGGGCGAAACGGTTTTTCTTGTGTTCTGTGACATTTAGTTTCTTATCACCTTAAGAGAATCCCGGAGCACATTTTCTATGGAACCCGAGACCTCGATGATTTTTTTGATCTCGGGGGTTTTCTTTTCTACCTCGGCCCTCGTGTAACCCAAGTTAAGTAGCGCGGAAATCGTGTCGTTAAGCATGGTGTTCGATATCGAGGACTCTTCGTCCGCCGCAAGGTCATCAAGCTTGTCCTTAAGCTCGTTTACTATCTTGGTAGCGGTTTTGGTGCCGATGCCACGGATTTTTTTCTGCGCCAAGTCCCCGTTTATTATGGATCTTACAAGCTCTGAGGCGGAAATGTTCGAAAGTACGTTCGTGGCTGCTTTCGGTCCTATGCCGGAAACGCCGATGAGTTTTTCAAAGAGTTTTTTCTCCGCTTCGGTGAGAAACCCGAACAATTCAATACTGTTTTCCCTCTGGCTTGTATGTATTTTGAGTTCAACTTCCTCTCCTACGACTCCGAGATCATAGTAAGTCGAAAGTGGAACGGTAACTCCGTAACCGACCCCGTTTACGTCAATGACTACGGTCCCGATTTCCTTACAAGCGATTGCGCCTCTAAGCAGATAGATCATTTACGGTGAATCTCTTTTTCCTGCGCCGGTTTCCCGCACTGCCAATAGCGCCGTCCGGCAGTCCGTATTTTGAAAGACTTAAGTGGCAGATCGCGATCGCGAGTGCGTCTGACTCGTCTGTGCTTTGAAATTCGCTGACTCCGAGCATGTAGGAAAGCATTTTCTGCATCTCTTCCTTGCCTGCTCTTCCTCTGCCGGTCAGGGCGAGCTTTACTCTGGTGGGTGCGTACTCGCTTACCGGGATTCCTCTCTGCGCCGCCGCCAGGATCGCTATGCCCCTAGACTGGCCGAGTTTTATGGCGCTTCTCGCATTCTTAGCGAAAAACATCTCCTCGATTGATACGACCGAGGGAGCGTAATCGTCAATTACCCTCAGGATCCCGACATAGATATCATTCAGTCTTTCAGAAGCGGAGTTTCCGGGCACAGGGGTGATTGTTCCACTGGTTACGTAGCTTAACCGGTTTCCTGCGCCGTCCACGATTCCGTAGCCGCAGGATCTTGATCCGGGGTCAATTCCCATGACCCTGGTGTCGGAAATTTTATCCAATTGCCTCGAGTAACTGCTCGTCTATATCGAAGTTGGCGTACACGTTCTGGACATCGTCGCTGTCTTCAAGCGCTTCCATCAATCTTATCATGTGTTCGGCGTCCCGGCCCTCGATTCTAACGTTTGTCTGCGGTATCATGGTGACTTCGGCCGATTCGTACTGTATTCCGGCGTCGGAGACCGCTCTCTTTACGGTTTCATAGTTCTCTGTGGGTGCTATAACCACGATATCGCTGTCCTCGGTGCACACGTCGTCAGCCCCCGCGTCTATTACCAGATCGAAAAGAGCATCCTCATCAACCGAGTCTTCGGCAAACGCGATTCTTCCCTTAAGATCGAACATCCACGCAACGCAGCCGTTCTCCCCGAGCCCTCCGCCGTGTTTGGTGAATATTCTTCTTATTTCAGAGACGGTTCTGTTTCTGTTATCGGTAAGGGTCTTTACGTATACGGCGCTTCCGCCGGGTCCGTACCCTTCGTAAAATATCTCGTTGTAGACTACTCCCTCGATGTCCCCGGTGCCCCGTTTTATGGCCCTTTCTATCGTGTCGTTGGGCATGTTGGCACCCTTCGCAGTTGCTACAGCGGTGCGAAGACGCGGATTGGATTCCGGATCGCCTCCTCCTTCCTTAGCGGCGACCGTAAGCTCCCTGATAAGCTTGGTGAATATCTTTCCCCTCTTGGCGTCAACTGCGGCTTTTCTGTGTTTTATATTCGCCCATTTGGAATGACCCGCCATCTTAGCTCACCCCCTTGTTTCTCCGTTTCTGCATATTCTCGCATAAAGTATAACCGAAAATCCCCTCAAATTGCCACAGCGCTTCGGAAACTTCCCTATACGTGCGGGGAGCGCTGCTGAGACCAAAACATCTTGACATTTTTCCTCATTGTGTGTATTTACTAAAAGTAGTTTCAGCCGCATGGTACTAGGTGTTAAATACGCTTGTCAGGCAGGAACGGGATTCTCATGGAAAAGCGGTGTGGATTTTCTGCGGATCAGACTTTTCTCTTGGCAAGTTCGATTTTAGATATTGACAAGCTTGTTACGCGGCAATACTATTAACTATATCGGTTGTACTGATTTTTCATTTTGAACTCTTAACGCGCGAGATTGTCGCATTCCTGACACTTCAAAAGATTTCGATTATTTTTTTGAACCAAAAAATTTAACAATGCCTTAGTTCAAGGAGTTTTACCGTATGGCAAAAGTTTCTAAAGCGGAAGCTGCGGATGCTGTCCAGAAAAAGGGAGAGCAGAAAAACGGAAACGGCAAGCTGCTTTACCTGAACGATCTCAGAGCGAAAAAGCCCTCGGACCTGATAAAACTTAGCAGGCAGGCCGGCATTGAAGATACCGCCAGAATGGCGAAGCAGGACCTTATCTATTCCCTGCTCAAGGCACAGAGTGAAAGCCATGGTTCCATAATAGCCGAAGGGGTGCTTGAAATCCTGGCCGAAGGTTATGGTTTTCTGAGGTCTCCCAAATACAGCTATCTGCCTAGTCCGGACGACATATACGTTTCGAAATCCCAGATAAGATCTTTCAGCCTGAAAACCGGGGACACGATAAAAGGCCTTGTGAGGCTCCCGAGAGAAGGGGAAAAGAACCTGGCCCTTCTCAAAATAGAGGAGGCAAACTACGACTCTCCGGAGATATGCAGGCAGAGAACGCCTTTTGAGGGACTCGTTCCCCTTCACCCGGAAGAGAAAATAGATCTTGAATATGAGAAAGACGAATTCTGCTCGAGGGTGATGAATCTTTTCGTGCCCGTGGGGAAGGGGCAAAGAGCCGTGATAGTGGCTCCTCCCCGCACTGGCAAGACCATAATAATCCAGAGAATAGCCAATGCGATAACCGAGAATCACCCCGAAATTGAGCTTTTCGTTCTGCTCATAGATGAGCGCCCGGAGGAGGTCACCGACATGCAGAGGTCGGTCAAGGGGGAAGTCGTGAGTTCGACTTTCGATGAACCGGCGCAAAGGCACATACAGGTTGCCGACATGGTGATCGAGAAGGCTAAAAGATATGTCGAGCACGGAAAGGATGTCGTTATCTTGCTCGACAGCCTTACCAGGCTTGCAAGAGCGAGCAACACGGTGACTCCCGCAAGCGGGAAAGTGCTCTCCGGAGGAATAGAGGCAAACGCTCTTCAGCGACCCAAGAGATTTTTCGGGGCGGCGAGAAACACGGAGGAGGGAGGAAGCCTTACCATAATAGCTACCGCCCTTATAGATACCGGGAGCCGCATGGACGAGGTTATCTTTGAGGAGTTTAAGGGAACGGGAAACATGGAAGTGTATCTTGACCG
Source organism: Candidatus Dadabacteria bacterium (assembly GCA_026705445.1). Classification (NCBI taxonomy): domain Bacteria; kingdom Pseudomonadati; phylum Thermodesulfobacteriota; class Candidatus Dadabacteria; species Candidatus Dadabacteria bacterium. Next base: position 24,830 of record JAPPAR010000003.1, on the reverse strand, counting down.
TCGCCTTGCGGAGAGGAGGGTGTTTCCTGCCATAGATCTTCAGAGATCGGGAACCAGAAAGGAAGAGCTTCTTATTGCGGAGTCCGAGCTTAACCGCATATGGCTTCTTCGAAAAATCCTCAATCCGATGAACACCACCGAAGCAATGGAGTTTCTCCTCGACAAGCTCCGGGGAACTAAAAGCAATACGGACTTTCTGAACATGATGCACCAGTAAGACCACCTGGTGCCTGAACCGGCTCAGAAGAACCGCGATACTTCCACATAAGTTTTCTTTTATTTGTGCATTCCTTCCTGAAGATAATGCCGGACATTAAAAAGTGGAATTTCTGAAAGGAAAGTTCTGAGTCTCACTTTACAATCGGCTTGTTGTTGATTTCGAAGTGTATCTACTTGAGAGGGGAAGGGTGGTGATCTGCCCTTTTTCTATCTTTTGCCTGCGTCGGCTTTTTGTCTTACCCTGCGTATTCTGGGTTCGGCAATATTGCCTTTGCTCACCGTTAAGCCGCATTCTGATAAGCACTCCCCGGTGAGACGGAGCAGCCCTTCGGTTATTTGGTGCCTCAGCAGAAAGTGGCGGAACTTGCAAATAGTAGTCTCGTCCGGAATCCTCTGCATTGACACACCGGCAAAGCGGCGCATGGACTCAGTGTCATAAAGGCTTTCTTCCATTGCCGGGTCCGACAAGCCGTACCATTGCTGCATCAGATAAATTCGCAGCATAACCTTGGCCGGAACGGGTCGGCGCCCTTTACGCGACTTCGGATATTTGCTTAGTATGGGTTCAAGCAGTAGTTCCCACGGTAAAATCTCGTCCATTTTTTCAAGGAACCGCTGTTTACGGGTTACTTTCTTTTTGTTTTTGTAAGCTAAATCGGAAAAACTGGGCTTATTCGGCATTACCCCCGTCCTCACTTCTCTATAATACTATACCACAGCGGCTCGATTGAGATTTATCGCATTGAGTTAGGCCCTTAAATCATAGATACTTAACCCCTAAGTCCGGTGATGAAATATGAGCAAACCCACAGACAATCAGCTTGACTTAAGCGAGAAAGGAAGGGGAGGCGAGTCTCTTGACAGAAGGCTTTTCATGCAGTTTCTGGGTTTCGGGGGTATTGATCCGGTGCTTGAATCCCTTTTGGTTCGGGATCTTGAGAACTCTTCCTTAGCGGCGGTTCTTTATTCGGACGTAAATGATTACAAAGGCGCAGGCCTTTTGACCATGAGCGAGACTCCCGAATTTTTCGTCACGGAACTCAGGCAATTTCTCTCTGACTCCTCTTTTGCCACACTTAAGCCGAAGCCTGAGTACACGATGCTCGGAAGGACGTACTCGCTTGGTTATGAAAAGGAACTCGAAAGAACCCTGATTTCGGGCCCGAAGCAGAAAATCTTTGACCCGGAACTTGTCTGGGCCATATGGTATCCGCTCAGGAGGGCTAAGGCCTTTGAAACTCTCCCTTACGAGGAGCAAAGAGCTGTTCTCGGGGAACACGGCAAGGTAGGGTTTCAGTTCGGGGATGCGGGATACGCAAAGGACATCCGTCTTGCGAGCCACGGTCTTGACAAAAATGACAATGATTTCGTGATAGGAATTCTGGGCAGAGATCTCTATCCTCTTTCCGCGCTGGTGGAGAGGATGAGAAAGACGCAGCAGACTTCAAGGCACCTTGAAAGCCTAGGACCGTTTTTTATCGGCAAAAAACTGTTTTCAACCGGACAGGCCATATGAAAGAGGCTACTGAACTTCTATCAGGGCTTGGAACCCATATTGATCTGGAGATTGCGATTCCGGTCGCTATAGCAGTCGCCGTACTTGCGGCGGTTTATTTTCTTTTCAGGAAGAAAGAAGTTGCGCCGGAGACCGTGGCGCAGCAGCAGCCCGAGGCCGTTTCCGCTGAACCTGAAGAGGTGGAGCCACCGCCCGAACCCCCCGCTCCGGAAGCCGCACCCGGGCAAGTTGTCGAGACTGCGCCTGAACCGCAGTTTACCGCGCCCGAACCTGTAGCTGTGGAAGAAGATATTGTGACGCCGCCTGCGGATTCCGTACCTGTTGCTGAACCGATCGAGGTTTCCGAAGAGCCGATTTCCCCTGAAGAAACTGAAGCTGAACCCGAAGAACCGAAAGCCGAAGAGGAACCGGAGGAAACCAAGGTTCCCGAAGAGCCGGAGGAGGAAGTTGTTGCGGAAGAAAAAGAAGATGATACGGAAGGGGATTTCTTCTCGAGACTCAGCTTCGGACTTTCCAAAACTCGCAGGGGGATTCTTCAGAATCTTGAGCATGTTTTTTCATCCGGGAAGATTGATGACGCAGCCTGGGATGAGTTCGAGGAGGTACTCATAATGTCGGATATGGGAGTTGCGACCACCGCGAAGCTGCGAGAGAAAGTCTCATCTGCTGTTGGGGTAGGGGATGGTGGAGACATGGAGAAAATAAAAAGCCTTCTTGAAAAAGAGATCCTCGACATTCTAAGGGGAGTTGAGAGTCCGGTGGTTGAGCTTTCCGCCAAACCGACGGTTTTCATGGTGGCGGGAGTTAACGGCGTCGGGAAAACTACTTCCATAGGAAAAATCGCCAACAGGTTCACACGGGAAGAAAAAAAGGTAATGGTAGCCGCCGCCGACACATTCAGGGCGGCTGCGGTTGAGCAGCTCGGGGTGTGGGCGGAACGGGTGGGAAGCGATTTTCTTCGTGGCCAGACCGGGGCGGACCCCTCCGCCGTAGCTTACGATGCGGTAAAGGCGTCAGTTTCAAGGGGTATTGACTTGCTTATAATAGATACCGCCGGGCGGGTTCACACGAAAACGGGGCTTATGGACGAACTCAAGAAGCTGAGGAGAGTGGTAGCACGTGAACTCGAGGGAGCCCCCCATGAAACTCTCCTTGTCGTTGATGCAACTACTGGGCAGAATGCCGTGGAGCAGGCTAGGGTTTTTGGCGAGGCAATCGGGGTGACCGGTATAGTGCTTACTAAGCTCGACGGGACCGCCAAGGGGGGAATAATAGTGGCAATAGCGGAACAGTTAGGTCTTCCTGTGAAATATATAGGAGTTGGGGAGGGTCTCGGGGACCTGCGGGAATTTGACGCCGAACAGTTCACAAGGGCGCTTTTCACCTCGGACAAGGAGGCTTTGCACTAGGTTTTTTGATGTCCGCTCGAGATGACAGGGAATTTATGAAAAAGGCCCTGAGGCTTGCCCTCAGGGGAGAAGGGTGCACCAGTCCCAATCCCATGGTCGGTGCTGTCTGCGTAGTTGGGGGACGGATTGTGGGCAGCGGCTACCATAAAAAAGCTGGGTCCCCGCATGCGGAAATAGAAGCATTCTTAGATGCCGCCAAAAAAGGAATTTCTCTTAAGGGTGCCACGCTCTACGTGACGCTTGAACCCTGCTGTCATACCGAAAAGCTTACTCCTCCGTGTACCGACGCCATAATAGCCTCGGGCATATCGGATGTTGTTGTGGGAGCCATTGATCCTAACCCGAAAGTAAGCGGAGAAGGGGTGGCCAAGCTCCGCAAAAACGGGATAGCAGTAAGAACAGGCGTGCTTGAGAGGGAATGCGCGGAAATAAACGAGTTTTTCAACAGGCACGTCGTTTCGGGGCTTCCCTTCGTAATCTTAAAATCCACCTCGACCATTGACGGCAAGATAGCTTCCGTAACAGGTGATTCCAAGTGGATAGGGAGCCTGAGGCAGAGAAAAATGGCCCATCGTCTCAGAAAGAAGGTGGACGCAGTAATTGTCGGGATAAACACGGTGCTTACGGATGATCCGGGACTTGACGTTCGACTCGTTAGGGGAAACATGCGGCAGCCGGTTCCGGTGATTATGGATTCAAAGCTTCGTATTCCACCCGAAGCGAAGATTTTCAGCACTCACCCACGCTCCATAATAGCCACTACGGAGAGGCCGGGAAAGCTTAAGGAAAAGAAGTTTCGTGAACTTGGTGCCGAGATCTTGAGATTAAAATCCGATTCAGCGGGCCATGTGTCTGCAGCAGACCTTCTTAATGAACTCGGGGCCATGGGAATGTGCGGAGTTCTGGTTGAAGGTGGAAGCAGGGTGGGGGCCTGTTTTCTCCGTGAGGGCCTGGTTGACAAGGTAGTTTTCTTTTACTCGCCAAAGATTATAGGAGGTGACGGGATGAGTATGATCGGGGACCTTGGAAAGCAATCGATTGAGGAAGCGATCAATATCAAGAATATTAAGGTCAGAAGGTTCGGCGATGAAATGATGATAGAGGGTTACATATGAGGGTAGGGCTTATGGGCGGCTCGTTCGACCCTGTGCATGCGGGTCACCTGAGAGCCGCCGAGGAGATAAGCGAAAAACTGAAGCTTGACGAGGTGGTCTTCATTCCGACTCTTGTCTCTCCTCATAAAAGCTCAGAAACCATGGCCTCCCCCTCCCACAGGCTCAATATGCTTAACCTCTCAGTAAAGCGTAATCCCCGTTTCAAGGTTTCCGACATGGAACTCCGCAGGGAACCTCCTTCCTACACTATCGATACCCTCAGGACGCTTAACGAAAGCAATCCGCAAAACCAGCATTATTTTATAATGGGTTGCGAACTTTTTGCGGAAATAGACATGTGGAAAGATTTCTCGGAGCTTTTTAACTACTCAAGCTTCGTTGTTCTTCGCCGACCCGGTTACGACTTTGCTGATTCCGCTAGTCCAATTCCTCTTGCCCTCGAAAATGACTTTCGATATTCTTATGATGACAGGGGTATGGATGTTTTTGCTCACAAAAGCTCAAATGAGCTGTTTTTCGTAAATATCGCCGGTATAAGGGTTTCTTCCACGGAGGTTAGGGAACTCGCGCGCCGGGGCAACTCCCTCAGGTATCTGGTCGCGCGGGAAGTAGAGGGATACATAGCGGAAAACGGCCTATACCAGCTGGAGGAAAAACCATAGAGCCCAAGGAAAAAGCCTTGTTTGTCGCCCGCGCCGCCTGGGAGAAGAAGGCGGAGGATCCCGTAATTCTGGAAATTAGGGAAAAAAGCGACGTGGCGGATTATTTCGTTGTGTGCAGCGCGAACTCCGACAGGGGGGTGCGGACCATAGTGGAGAGCGTTGAACGGGAACTTAAAAAACACGGAGTAAAAATATTCGGGACTGAAGGTATCTCCGAAGGCCGATGGGTGCTACTTGACCTCGTGGACGTGGTTCTCCACGTGTTCTACCGGCCCGTCCGGGAATTCTACGACATTGAGGGGCTGTGGATCGATACCCCGAGGGTGGACCTGCCATTCCTTAAGGAAGGCAGATCCGAGGTTGTCTGACACCGCCCGGCGTTTTCTTAGCGGGCGATTCTTTCTCTTCTTCTGACGAAAGTTGGTATGTCTAGGTCTTCCTCTATATCGGGGCTGTACGGCTGTTCCGAAATTATATCGGTCACCCTTTTATCGATATAATTTTCTACCCCGGTCGCGACCACGGTGATTTTTACGAAATCTTTGGCCTTTTCATCAAAGACCAGACCGAAAATCAGATCGATATCGCCATTTGCCCTTTCCCTCACGTGATTGCACGCTTCGTTCAGTTCCTCAATTCCGAAATCCTCCGAAGCCGTTACGTTCATCAGTATCCCCTTGGCTCCAGCAATGGACACTTCCTCGAGAAGAGGACTTGTTATGGCCATCTGCGCTGCCTGAGTCGCCCGGTTCGGACCCTGTGCGAACCCGGAACTCATAAGGGCTTTGCCTCCGTGATTTGCCATTACGCTTTTCACATCGGCAAAATCGACGTTGATGTATCCGGTTCCCGTAACGATGTCGGAAATTCCTTTTACCGCTTGGTAAAGAACTTCGTCCGCTTGACGAAAAGCGTCAAGAATGCTGACCTTGTGTATGGCCGCAAGCTTGTCGTTGGGAATCACAATCAGCGTGTCAACATGTTTGTCCAGCTCCTCAATTCCGTAGTCGGCTTTTTCCCTTCTTGCAATTCCCTCGAATTCAAAGGGCTTTGTGACGATAGCCACGGTGAGAATATCCCTCTCCTTGCATACTTGGGCGATTACGGGAGAAACGCCAGTACCGGTTCCGCCTCCCATTCCTGCGGTTATGAAAACCATGTCGGCCTCTCCGAGAACCTCCGCTATCTTGTCTCGGTCCTCAAGAGCGGCCTCCTTAGCGATCTGGGGATTTCCCCCGGAACCGAGGCCCCTAGATATACTTTCTCCTATCTGGAGTTGCGTCGGCGCCAGTGATTTGCTCAGATCCTGGAAATCCGTGTTTACGGAGACGAACTCCACTTCTTTAAGTCCTCTGCTTATCATGGTGTTGACGGCGTTTCCGCCGGCCCCACCTGTTCCTACAACCTTGATTTTGGCTCTGCCTAAGCCATCATCAACATTCTCAATCCTAAAACTTGCCATATGTCTATCCCTCCGGTTGGATTTTTCCTTTAAAAAAATTCGTTAAACCATCCTTTCATTCTCGTAAAAACATTTTTCTGCGTCAGCACTCCTGCCGGAACGCCGGATTCTTTATTTAAACTTGCGTATTTAACCAGCCCCACCCCGGTTGAGTATATGGGGTCGGTGATAATGTCCGTGAGACCGGTTACGTCGCGGGGTATGCCGATGCGAACCGGCATGTCGAGTACCCGCTCGGCAAGAGTCGCCATCTCCTGCATCTTGCTGCTCCCTCCCGTGAGCACCACCCCAGCCGGAAGCATGCCGATGAATCCCTGCTTTAAGAATTCTTTTTTTATCAGAGTAAAGATTTCCTCCATTCTCAATTGGATTATCGCCGTAAGATCTTTTTTCAGAATACGCTTGGGCTCGCGTCCCGAAGCACTTTTTACCTCTATTCTGTCGTCGCTTATCATTTCATTCGGCTTGGCTGTGGCCACGCCGTGATTTTCCTTGAGCTTTCTTGCCTCGGGGAGCGGAACGGAGAGTCCGAACGCGATATCTCTGTCGAGATGGTCTCCCCCGAGGGTGATGCTTTCGGTATATTTGATGCTTCCGTTCATAAATACCGCTATATCGCATGTGCCTCCTCCGAAATCTATCATTCCTACCCCAATTTCTCTCTCGTCATGCGTAAGAACCGCTTCGCTTGAAGCTATCTGCTCAATTACCATGTCAATGGAAGTCATCCCCGACATTTCTATGCATTTTATGATGTTCCGGGCCGCGGTCACATCTCCTGTGACTATGTGGACGTTTGCCTCAAGCTTTAATCCGTGGATACCAACCGGATCGTTTATGCCGCTTTCCCTGTCAACCGTGTACTCCTGCGGGATGGCGTGGATAATTTCCCTTTCCGCGGGGATCAGAAGGGCGTTTGCCGATTCTATGACTCTGTCGATATCCTTGGGAGTTACTTGCTTTTCCCGCAGGGTGACCATTCCGTGTCCATTCATCCCTTTTATATGCCCGCCAGCTATTCCTACTATGACCTCCTTTATCACATGTCCGGACATGTGTTCGGCTTTCTCGACCGCGTTCTGTATGGAGTCCACGGTTTCCTCTATGTTGACCACTACCCCCCTTTTGAGCCCGTGGGAGGGATGGTTGCCGACGCCGATTATCTCGGTTTCGCCGCTCGGGTCGGATTCTCCAACCACTACGGAGACTTTCGTCGTCCCTATGTCGAGACCAACTATCGGTGGCGAACTGTTTTTTCTCTGTGCCATCTCGTAATGTTAGGAATCGTAGCCTATTACGCCTACGTCGCCCGAACTTATGTCTATATCTTTTTCCACCAGATTATTCTTGCGCGAGTGATCTATTATCCTCTCAACTTTGTGCCACTTGCTTTTCATGTTGTTCTTCCCGAAGGTTACGAACCTACGGTCAAGGGTTAAGAGCTTGATGCCGAAGTTTTCTTCCACTACTATCTCTGAAATTTCCGACCAGCCAAGAGCCGGACTTGACTTGGAGAGGTTGAGAATCTCGATTGCCTGGAGCATGAGACCCGGACTGATTTCCTTCTTGCTTGAGATAACCGGAAAATCAAGACCTTGCGGCGGTTCTGCTATGCCTAGCCGTCTTCCCGTTACGTCTATGTAGTGTGGCTTAGCTCCCTCCTGGGCCACTATGCAGAAGGGGTCGTTTTCGTAGATCTCAATTCTTATTTTTCCATGAAGAAACTTCTTCACCCGCACCTCGCTTACCCATGGATTCTCAAGGATTTCCCGCTTTGCTTTAGAAGTGGGAAACAGCATGGATGTTGAGCCGGCTCTTATTCCGGAGCGTTTTATGATTTCCGAGGAACTTATCTTGCTGTTTCCCGTGATGACAACCTCCTTTACGGTAAGATGCTCAGTCGGCTCTATTGCGAAAAGAGCAATAGAGCAGACTGAGAAGAAAAAGACCGCCGATATTCCCTTTGTCAGCATGTTCATGTGGCTCTTGCTTCCTTGCCCATTATTTCGACTTCGGGCTCAAGAGTTATGTTCCGTTCTTCAAACGCGGCTTCCCTCGCTTTCTCGATGAGCGTGATGATATCGTCGGCTTTTGCCCTGTTGAAGTTCACGATGAAGTTTGCGTGGATTTCCGAGAACTTGGCTCCGCCGACGCAAAGCCCCTTGAATCCCAGCCCCTCGAGCAGTTCTCCCGCACTGACCGTGGGCGGGTTCTTGAAGACCGAACCCGTGTTGGCCATTTTTACGGGCTGGGTCCTGTTTCTGTAAGCGAGATACTGTCTCACGTTCTCTTCGCTTTTCTTCCTGTCTCCCTCGCGCAGTTCGAACACGGCTTTCGTGACTATGGCGCCTTCAGGTAGGTTGCTTTTCCTGTACTCGAAATTTATCTTTTCTCTTGACAGTTCTTTTTCCTCGCCCTCGTGCCATACGTAAACTTTTTTTACCGCGTCCTTTATCTCTCCCCCGTTTGCGCCGGCGTTCATGTATATGCTTCCTCCGACCGTTCCAGGTATACCGGCGGCGAACTCAAACCCTGTGAGTCCGAGGCGGATCGATCTGTTCATTATGGATGAGAGCATTGCACCGCATTCGGCTTCGACGCGTGTTCCGTCTATGCGTACTTCCTTCAGCTTCCTCGTGCTTATGACTACGCCGTCTATTCCCTGCTCGGTTATTATGGTGTTGGAACCGGCTCCGAGCACGGTGACTTTCTCCCCCGACTCGTGGCAGTGTCTTAGCAGTTCAAGGAAACTTTTCATGTTCTGTGGATACACGAGGCGTTTCGCCTCTCCCCCGACTTTTATGTACAGGTATTTCCTCATTGGGTAGTTGACCAGTATTTCAAGGTCGCTGCTTTGAGTTGAGTTGTTCATACGATCCGTTCTGCGATCCTGTCCCCGTACTTCCAGACGTTCCCGGCGCCCGAGGTAAGCAGGATATCCCCTTTTTTGAGCTCGTTTGCCATACGGTTCACGAAAGCATCGGGGTCATCCACGTGACGTGCGTTCGCATTGCCCGCTTTCTTTATGTCTTCGACTAGCTTTTCTGAAGTTATTCCCTTCACCGGTTTCTCCCCGGCGGGATATATATCAAGAACGTATAGGTGTTTTATTTTTCCTAAAACCCTGACAAAGTCGTTGTAAAGAAGCTTTGTCCTAGAAAATCTGTGGGGCTGGAAGAGAAGAATCGGTTCTTGGGAAAACGCTGCCTTAAGAGCTTCTATAGTGACTTCCAGCTCACTCGGGTGATGCCCGTAATCGTCTACTATCTTTACACCTTTCTTCTCACTTTTCAACTGCAGTCTTCTTTCCGTGCCCTCAAAGGTTGCAAGACCCTCTTTTATCTTCTCGAAACTGAAGCCGAATTCCATTCCCACGGCTATTGCGGCTAGGGAATTTAGGGCGTTATGAGCTCCCAGAGTGCTGAGATCCACCTCTCCGAGCAGATAACCTCCGTATGTTACTTCAAACGATGTCCGCAGCTTGGAAAAGCGTATGTTCTCGGCCATTAGATCCGCGGGGCTGTTTATTCCGTAAGTAAGTATTTTTTTGTTGAATTCCCTGCTTATCTTTGCGGTTCTCGGACAGTCGGCGCATGTTACCGCGAGTCCGTAGAAGGGAATTTTGTGCAGGAAGTTGGAGAAGGCAAGCTCGAGGGCCTTCATGTCTCCGTAGTAATCAAGGTGCTCTTTGTCGATATTTGTGAGCACCGTGACGACCGGAGAGAGTTTTTCGAATGATCCGTCGCTCTCATCGGCTTCCACTACCATGAAACGTCCGGTTCCAAGGTGGGCGTTTGAGTCTATGGTCCGCAGCTTTCCTCCTACCACTATGGTTGGATCGGCACCGCAGTGGGAAAGCACCGACGCTATCATGGAGGACGTGGTGGTTTTTCCGTGGCTTCCGGCTACTGCGATGCCGAACTTGAGTCTCATCAGTTCTGCGAGCATTTCCGCCCTGGGTATGAGGGGAACCCTGGCCGCGGCGGCGGCAATCATCTCGGGATTGTCTTTCCTGATGGCCGAAGAGTATACGACCACCTCGCTTCCCTTGATGTTCTCCGAGCTGTGGCCCGTGTGAACGACGGCTCCCAAGGAAGCTAGCCGTCGGGTTATCTGGGTTTCCGCGAGATCGGAACCGCTTACCTCAAGACCCATGTTGATCAGTACTTCGGCTATGCCGCTCATTCCTATGCCGCCTATACCGATGAAATGAACTTTCTTTATCTTGCCGTACATTCGATTACCCGATTATATGCTCGATTTCGTCTACAATTTCCCGGGCGGCGTGTGGCCGCGCGAGTTTTCTCGAGTTTTCCGCCATGCGGTCGAGGGTTTCCTGTTCGAGGGTTTTCTCAATAACCGCGCAAAGACCTTCGACCGAAAGTTCCTTTTCCTCAACCACCGTTGCCGCCGCGTTTGACTCCAGGATCCTGGCGTTTTTCAGCTGGTGGTCATGCGTGGAGGAGGCAAGCGGGATCAGTATTGACGGTATGCCGAACGCCGTTATCTCGGACAGCGTTCCGGAGCCGGCTCTGCAGATCACGAGATCTGTTTTTTCATATATCCGCGACATGTCGTCTGTAAATCCGAACACTTCGGCCGAAATGCCGAGCTGACGGTAAGTTTCCCTCACACTTTCTATGTGGACTTCCCCGGTCTGATGGGTCACGTCTACCCGGGTGCCGAGTTTTGCCAATGACTGGGGAACGATTTCGTTCAGTTTCCGCGCTCCTTGGCTTCCTCCGAGTACGAATACGTTTCGCTGGGCGCTTTGGTGGGCTTTTTTCTCCGCGGCCCCATGTGTGAGATCGCGTCTTATGGGATTTCCGGTGAGCACGGTTTTTTTCGCCGGAAGATGCTCCTTGCTTTCTTCGAAAGTTATGAATATCTTGCCGACGAACCTCGAGAGAATTCTGTTGGCAAGCCCCGGGACGCAGTTCTGTTCGCAGACGGCGGTCGGGATGCAACTTATCGAGGCGCAAAGCAGGGTAGGTCCGGACGCGTATCCACCGACTCCTATAACTACATCGGGCCTGAAATCCCTGAGTATCCTGAGGGAACTCAGCATCGCTCCTAGTATTGAAATCACCGCTATCACCTTCTGGGAGAAACTTTTTCCTACAATTCCCCTTGATTTTATGAATTCGACTCTGTATCCCTTCTTTGGAAGAATCCTTTTTTCGATTCCCTGTTCGGTGCCCACGAACATGACCTCGTTCCCGCTGTTTCTCTCAAGTATTTCCTCCGCGATTGATATCGCGGGGAATACGTGTCCTCCTGTTCCTCCTCCGGCTATTATCACTCTCATCATTCCTTAGCACTGAATCTAGAGACGCTCAGGATGATTCCGAACGCCGCAAGCGTTGATACAAGAGAGCTTCCTCCGTAGCTTACAAGAGGCAGCGTCAGTCCCGTGGTGGGGAAGAGGCCGACCGCAACTCCCATGTTAAGCGCTGCTTGGAGCGTTATGAGCGCCGTGAAACCGAATACCATGTATCTTGAGAAAGGATCTTCCGCCCGCATGGATATCCTTACGCACCTTCCCAGAATCATGAGGAAAAGCACGATTAACGTTATTACCCCTATGAATCCGAATTCCTCGCCTATTATCGAAAAGATGAAATCCGTGTGGGCCTGGGGAAGGAAAAGCAGTTTCTGGGAACTGTTCCCGAGCCCGCTTCCGTATATTCCGCCGAGACCGAAGGCCATGAACGACTGAACGGCCTGGTATCCCGAGCCGAGGGGGTCTTTCCACGGGTCTAGGAAGGACATTATTCTCTCCATTCTGTAACCCTCTTTGATGATAGCCAGCACGAGCAGTCCCACGGCCCCGATTCCGATGCTGAGCAGGTGCTGGAGTTTTGCTCCTCCGACAAAGAGCATTATGAAAAGAATTGCCAGAACCAGGAAAGAAGTTCCGAGGTCTGGCCCGGCCAGGATAAGTCCCACGTAGGCGCCACCGGCAAGCAGGGGAGAAAATATGCCGATCCAGAAGCTGTCCATCTTGTCCCCCTTCTTGAACAGGAAGTGCGCCATGTAGATGACCAGCATGTACTTGCAGAACTCAGACGGCTGAAACGAGAATCCCCAGACCGAAATCCACCTTCGTCCCCCGCCGACTTCTTTTCCTATTTCAGGCAAAAGCACGATTACGAGTAAAGCGAGTCCGAGCAGATAACCCGGGTAAACCAGCTTTCTTACAAAAGACGGCTTCATGTGCATCAATGTCACCATGGCCGTTATTCCAACGAGAAGATATATGACGTGGAATTTGAGAAACCGCATCGAGTTGTTATAGGTTTCAAGCGAGTATATGGAGCTTGAGTTGTATACGGCCACCACCCCGATTCCCGCCACTATGAGGACGAGCCCGAGGAGCAGTACGTCAAAATCCCTGTTTTTGAAATCAAACATCTCTTACGATCTCCTTAAACAGATTTCCCCTTTCCTCGTATGAGCCGAACATGTCAAAACTTGAACACCCGGGAGAAAACAGGAGCGTGTCTCCGGCATTGGACAGTTCAAAAGCGTTTTGTGTCGCCTCTTTCAGGGAGTCCGCGCATGTTGTCTGCGCCAGGTCGCCTAGTTGGGCGCGTATTTTCTCTCTTGTCTCCCCTATCAGGACCAGGGCTTTTACCTTGCTTGCCACTGCGTCCTTAAGGCAGTTGTAGTCGATTCCTTTGTCCTTTCCTCCGGCAATCAGTATGATCGGCGGGGGGAGGCTCTCAATTGCTCTTAGAGTGGCGAATGGAGTTGTGGATTTTGAGTCGTTGTACACATCTACCCCCCTTGTCGTCAGCACGAATTCCATTCTGTGCGGAAGTGGGCGGAATTCGTTTATGCTTTTCTGCACCGGATCCCGCTGACAGCCCAGTACTCCCGCAACGGCCACCGCTGCCATTATGTTTTCCTTGTTATGTTCTCCGACAAGCGCCGAGTTCCGAAGATAGAAGGAAAGCTCTCCGAACACTATTTCATCTTCCTTGCAGTAGACGTCGGTTTTCTCTTGCCCGGTTCCGAAAGATATTTTTTTTGCCCTGAAGCTGTTCGAGCCCTTAAGCACCGCCGGATCGTCCGCATTGAATACTGCCCAGTCATTTTCTTTCTGGTTTGCGAAAAGCCCGAGCTTAGCCGCTTCGTATTCTTCCATGCTCGAATGGTGGTCCAAGTGGTTCGGTGATATGTTGAGGATTACCGCGATGTGGGGAGAGAAATCCTTTATTCCCTGGAGCTGAAAGCTGCTGAGTTCAAGCAGCAGGAAGTCGTATTCGTCGTCTTTTTCAGCTACCGATATAAGGGGCGTTCCTATATTTCCTCCCGTAAAGATTCTTATTCCGCTTCGTTTGAGCATTTCCGAGAGAAGGGACGTGGTCGTTGTCTTTCCGTTTGTTCCCGTTATGCCTATTACCGGTTTTGATAAGAAGTTCCACGCAAGCTCGATTTCGCTTATTACCGTTTTTCCCGCTACTCGGGCGTTCCTGATCTCGGGAAGATCGAACCTTACCCCTGGACTCAGTACTATCGTATCGGCCCATTCGAAGAATTCGGGCGCGTGAGTCCCGCAGTGGATTTCCACGCCTCCCGCCGCGAGTTTCTCCACCACGGGTCCGAGTTCCCCGGTTTCCCTCGAATCTGTTGCTTTCACCGAGGCTCCTTTGGAGTGGAGGAATTTTGAAGTTTCTACTCCGGTTATCCCGAGCCCCACGATCAAGAATCTGTTTTCGTCGAGATCCATTTGGTCACCTTATCTTTAGACTTGAAAGAGCGAGAATAGAAAGAACCACGCATATTATCCAGAAACGCACCACCACCTTCGATTCCGCCCATCCGGCAAGCTCGAAATGGTGATGAAGGGGCGTCATCCTGAAAACTCTCTTGCCTGTAGAGCGAAACGAGATCACCTGGATTATCACCGAGAGCGTTTCCACGAAGAATATTCCCCCTGCCACTATCAGGAGTATTTCCTGCTTTATCATCAGGGCGCTGAATCCTATAGCTGCTCCCAACGAAAGGGAACCCACATCTCCCATGAACACCTCGGCCGGGTGGGAGTTGTACCAGAGAAACCCCAGGCATGCTCCTCCGACCGCCGCGAGAAAGATGGCCAATTCCCCGGCTCCCTGCACGTGCGGAATCTGCAGGTAGCTTGCAAACTGCAGGTTTCCGGCGAGATAGGCGAAGATTATATAAGTGGTGGTTACGATAGCGATCGAACCTATGGCCAGACCGTCAAGACCGTCGGTGAGATTCACCGCGTTTGAGGAACCTACGGTGACCAGAAGAGCGAAAAGTATGTAGAGATACCCAAGATCCACAACTGCCTGCTTTATGAACGGAGACACCACCGAGGTCGAGGGATACACCACGCTTTCACCGGCTCTCATGGACATTGAGAAACTTCCGCTTTCGTTCATGCAGAGAATGACCACGAAAGTCACGGCTATGAGCGTCTGGCAGAGAAACTTTACTCTTGCCCTTATACCCTTTCCTCTCTTTATCTTCATGAAATCATCGAAAAATCCCAGAATGGCAAAGCTTGCCGTGAACAGAAGCACGAGCATGACTTTGTCTATGAGGAAGTTCGTCCAGAGAAGGGATGAGATCATTATGGCCATTACGATAAATATGCCCCCCATCGTTGGAGTGCCGGCTTTTACGCCGTGACTGCTGGGTCCTTCTTTGCGTATGGTTTCTTGGAGCTGCGCCGCTTTTAGCAGGTCAATCAGCTTTTTCCCGAGGAGGACGCAGAGGACAAACGAAGTCAGCCCGGCCCCAAAAGAACGGAAAGTTATATACTTGAAAACATTTAAGAAAATAAAGTCGTCTTTTAGAAGATGCAGAAAGTAGAGCATGGCTTATTTTTCGTAAAGCATCTGTATTACCGTTTCCATCTTCATTCCCCGGGACCCCTTCACAAGCACCAAATCGTCCTCTCGGCACGCGTCAAGAAGCAGGGCCGCTGCCTCCTGCGGGCTCTCCGCCACGTGACATGCCGTCTGCCCTCGTACGGACGATACGAGGGACCGGGAGAATTCTCCCATGGCTATTACCATATGAAGATCGAGCTTCGAGATATGTTCCCCGATCATCTGGTGTTCTTTTTCGCTGTTTTCTCCCAGCTCAAGCATGTCCCCAAGAACCGCTACCGCCTTCGCCTTGCCGCGCCGGTGGGCGACGAGTTCATCAAGTGCCGCGCGCATCGAGTCGGGATTTGCGTTATATGAGTCGTTTATGACTCTGAAGCCGAAAGGGGTACGGATAACCTCAAGGCGCATGGCGGAGGGAACGTATTTCTCAAGACCTGCCAGTATCTCGCTCATTCCGCATCCGAGAGAATGCGCAAGAGCGGAGGCGGAAAGGGCATTTGAAACATTGTGAGTTCCTATCCCCCTTATTCTCGCTCTGGCGGACTGGTTGCCTATGTGTATCGTGAATTCGATGGACTCCATTTCCTCGTGGCTGATGTCGTCTGCCCTTATGAAAGCCTCCGGAGAGGCAACCCCGTACGTGATCTTCCGGCAGCGCACGCGGGCCGCTATCTTCTCCACCCAGGGATCGTCAATGTTTACACAGAAAGTGTTCTCCTCTCCGAAGTTTTCAACCAATTCTCCTTTAGCCTTTGCGACTCCTTCCAGGTTTTTCATTCCCTCCAGGTGAGCTTTTCCTACAGTGGTGATCGTCCCCACATCGGGCGAGGCGATATCCGCGAGGGTTCTTATTTCTCCGAAAGAGTTCATCCCCATCTCGAGCACGCAGAAATCGTGGCTTTTCTCCAGTTTCAGAAGGTTGAGCGGAAGACCTATCTGATTGTTTAGGTTGCCGTGGGTGCTGAGCACGCTGCCTGATACGGACAGTATGCTGTGGGTCATGTTCTTGGTTGTAGTTTTTCCGTTCGAACCCGTAATGGCGGCGACTTTTAGGTCGGGAAACGAATTTCTCCAGTGTCTTGACATCTCAAGGAGGGCTTTTTGCGTGGATTCGACTTTTATTATCGCGCCGCAGTTGCGTTTTGAGTCCTGTATTTGCGGGTATTTTTCCACTATCGCCCCCGCAGAGCCTTTTTCAAAAGCCTCGGCGACGTAATCGTGCCCGTCAAAGTTGGGCCCCTCTATGGCGACGAAGAGCTGGTTTTTCTCTATATTTCTGGAATCAATGGAGACCCCCGAAGCTCCAACCGGCATCTTGCCGCCGACGAGGCTCCCTCCCGTGGAATTTAACAGAAAGTCAAGGCTGAATCTCAAAGTCCCCTCCTTTCCCTGGCTTCAAGGTGTTTTTCTGCGATCTCCCTGTCGTCAAAATGAATTTTCTCAGTGCCGATTATCTGGTAGTTCTCATGACCTTTTCCCGCTATAAGAACCGTGTCTCCAGGTACGGCCTTATCCACGGCGTTCTTTATGGCTTCCTCCCTTTCGGTTATTACCACTACCCCCGTATCCTGGGCTTCTACCCCCTCGGTCATATCTTCTATTATCCTCTCCGGATCCTCCGTTCTGGGGTTATCCGAAGTCACTATCAGCATGTCCGAATACCTGCGTCCCACAGCAGCCATAAGGGGGCGTTTTCCCCTGTCTCTGTCGCCTCCGCAACCCACGACAGTGATGAGTCTCTGAGCACAGAAAGGTTTCAGACACGCAAGCACGTTCTCAAGCGCGTCAGGGGTATGGGCGTAGTCCACAAAAACATCTATTCCCAGGCTGCTCTCAATTTTCTCGAGCCTTCCAGGGATGCGCCTGAGTTCACTCAGCGCTCTCCCGGTTGTCGCTGGGGACGAACCGAGAGAGAGGAGCGTTCCGGCTGCCGCCATCATGTTATAGAGGTTGTGTTTCCCCATGAGTTTTGAATCAAGTTCCACCTTGCCCCACGGGGTGGCCAGCGTGGCCTTTATACCTCCAAAATCAAGCGTGAAATTCTCCGCGAATACGACTGAGTCTTTTTTTTCCGTGGAAAACGTTATTTTCAGACCTTTTTTCGAGGCGGATATCCTGCTTGCGAAAGGATCATCCGCGTTTATTATCGAAAACACCTCTTTTTTTGCGCTTTTTTCGAGAATTTCCGAGAAAAGCCTTTCTTTCGCCCTGAAGTAATCTTCAAGCGTCTTGTGGTAGTCCAGGTGATCCTGGGTGAGGTTCGTGAATATCGCCGCGTCGAAGTGACATCCGTCAACCCTTTTTAGATCAAGGGCGTGCGAGGACACTTCGACCGTGACGTTTGTCACTCCTGAGTCTTTCATTTCACGCAGCATGCTCATAAAAGCTATGGGATCAGGTGTTGTAAGGGATGCAGGTTCGGTCTTACCCATGTATCTGTTTTCTATTGTTCCCAAGAGACCCGTGTTTACCCCATCGGCTTTCCAGCCGGCTTCTATCATGTGAGACACAGTGGTTTTTCCGTTTGTCCCCGTCACCCCAACGACCTTCATTGCAAGGGAAGGGTGATCATGGAAATTGGAGGCGACAATGGATGCCGCAGCCCTAGAGTCGCTCGTTTTCGCAAAGGGAACTCCGAGGTCCGGAATTTCCGCTGAAATCTCCTCAAGCAGAAGCGCCACCGCTCCCTTTTCTACCGCGGAGGCGACGTAATTGTGCCCGTCGGTGACTTTGCCCCTGATGGCAATAAAAAGAGACCCCGGTTCCACATTCTGCGAGTTGAGAGTTATTCCCGTAATTTCCGTATCTCCCGGATTCTTGGATCCAGTTATAGCTTCGATTCCTGCGTTTCTCAGAACATCCGATAATCTCATATGTTCTGCTTGAGGATGAAAGTGCAGTCTGTTCCCCTTCTTATCTTTTTCCCTGAAGGTGGATGCTGGCTGACCACGTAGCCGTTTCCTATGAACCTGACCGACACTTCCTCTTTTTCCGCCCACTTCATGACGGCTCTTGCGCTTTTGTTCACCATGTCCGGCATGACCATTTTTTCAAGCTTTTCCTTGTCTGGAGGTATTTGCATGTAGAACAGGACTTTTTCAGTTATGGACTTGAAAATGGGCGCTGCGACTACCCCTCCGTAGTTATGTTCTCTGGGGTTCTCGACGATTACGACGAGGGCAAGACGTGGGTTATCAGCAGGGGCGAAACCGATAAATGACGAAAGATATCTGTTTTCGTAGTAAGTGCCGGTCTGCGGATTAGGCATTTGCGCCGTGCCTGTTTTTCCCGCGACTCTGTAGCCGGGAATGCTGGCGTTCTTACCCGTGCCGTTTTCCACTACTTGTTCAAGGATTCTGGTGACCTTAGAAGACGTATCGTAGGAGATGACTCTTTTTACAGATTCCGGGCTTCTTTCCATGAGAACTTTGCCCTCGGGTGAGACTATTTTCTTCACGATATAAGGCTTCATCAAATATCCGCCGTTTCCGATACTCGAAAGCGCGGTTGCCAGCTGGATTGCCGTTACCGATATTCCCTGTCCGAACGATATTGTTGCCAGTTCTATATCTCCCCAGTCCCTTAGGCTCTGTATTCTCCCTGTGGCTTCCCCGGGAAGGTCTACTCCAACCGTTTCTCCGAAACCGAAATTCCTGAGCGAATCGTGAAGTTTTTTCTTTCCTAAGGTTTCCCCCATTTTCCAGGCACATATGTTGCTTGAATACGTGATGGTCTCGGAAACCGTCAGGATTCCGTGGCCGTGCACGTCTTTTATTACTTTCGGGCCGATTCTCTTCTTTCCGTTTTCACAGTCATACTCGGTATTCTCATCCCCCATTTTTTCTTCAAGCAGGGTCGCCGCCAAAAATACCTTCAGCGTGGAACCGGGCTCGAAGGACATCCACACAGGGAGATTCTTTCTCGTTTCCTGAGAAAACTCGCCGAAGCGGTTAGGATTGAAAAACGGATAGGAGGCCATGGAGAGTATCTCACCAGTTTGAGGATTCATCAGGAGAGCGGCTCCCCTATCCGCTTTCATTTCCTTTATGCCTTTCTCGAGCGCAGTTTCCGTCATGTGCTGTATATTGGAATCCACGGTAAGCAGCACGTCGCTTCCCTTCGTAGACTGTTCTTTCGCATTCAGCAGGACGTCGGATATGCTATTTCCCCTGCCGTCGGTTCTGATCCTCACCGTGGCTGGTTTGCCGGCAAGCGTTTTTTCAAAGCCGTATTCAAGCCCCTCCACTCCCTTAAGATCTATGTTGGTGAATCCGATCGCCTGCCCGAGCAGAGAACCGTTGGGGTAAATCCTTTTCGGTTCCTCGGCGAAACCGACCCCCGAAAGACCCATGGCCTCTATCTTTTTTGCTGTCCCGGGGTCCTCTCCCCTTTTGATCCATACAAAGGGCTTGTCAGAACGTGTAAGACTGATCAGTTTGTTGCGGGACAGACCCAGCGGTTTCGATATTGTCCGTGCAAGCTTGTCCGGGTTTTTTACTTCCTTGGGATTCAGATAGATCGAAGTTGCCCAGACGCTTGTGGCCAGAGGTTTTTTATTCCGGTCAAACAAGGTTCCCCGTACCGGAGGCATCCTGTAAACCCTGCTGTGCTGTTTTTTAGCCCCGGCGGAAAACTTCTCACTTTGGAGCACCTGGAGTTCAAAGGATCTGTATCCCAGAAGCACAAACAGACCTGTAATAAAAACTGAGGCAATATAAAACTTCCGTTTTTGTTTTTCAGAATCCCTCATCCTGTTCTTCCTGTGCAACTATTACCTCTTCAACGAAAACGACATCTTTGTAACTGGCGAACCTGAATCCTTTTTTATCCGCCACTGGTTTGAGATGTTCAAGAGATTTGAGTTTTAAAATTTCGTGGTGAAGCATCACGGTTTCCTTTAAAAGAGCCCTTTCGACTTCTCGGTTTTTCGAAATCTCGTAACCGGTCCTTGTGTGTTCTACCTTGATTCGCAGAAAGCAAAGCGCAATTATCAAAGTGATACAGAAAATGATTAATGTACGAGAAAATAATCCCTTTTCTCTTTTTTTCCTCCCGGCAAACTTTCTTCTCATCTGCGACTATACCCCCTCTGCAACCCTCATTTTTGAACTTCTCGCCTTGGGATTCTCCTCCACTTCCCTTCTCCCGGGCCGTACGACCGAGCGGGTCACCCTTCTTACCTGCTGAAATTCTCCACATGCGCATACGGGAAGATCTGGAGGACAAGCACACGGGGAGTCGAGTTTTCTGAACATGTTCTTAACTATTCTGTCTTCAAGCGAGTGAAAGGAGATGATCACTAGCCTCGCTCCTGTATTGAGGATCTTTACAGCTTCTTCAATGAAGATCGCCAGATTGTCGAGTTCGTTGTTAATCGAGATCCGAAGCGCCTGAAAAGTCTTGGTCGCGGGATGCGTTTTTTTCGGATGAAACTTTTTGGGAATTGAGTTCGAGATTATCGAGGCCAGTTCGAGGGAAGTCTGTATGGGTTTTTTCGTCCGGCTTTTCATTATCGAGTTAGCGATTCTCCGCGCGAACTTCTCTTCGCCGTATTTTCTCAGTATGTATTCAAGCTCTTCGCCTCTCATCTCGTTTACAAGATCGTAGGCGGAGAACTGAAGACCCGCGTCCATCCTCATGTCGAGGAACTCGTTTCTGTTGAAGCTGAATCCCTTACCGCTACGCTCGAGCTGGAAAGAGGAAATTCCCAGGTCGGCGATGATGCCGTCCACGTATTCTATTCCCATGGAATTGACCGTGTTTTTAATGTGTATGAAGTTTCTCTTCACTATCTCTACTTTTTCCGCGTTGGCCGAAAGCCTGCCTTTCGCAAGAGAGATCGTGGCCTGATCAACATCCATGCCTATCAGCTTCGATATCGAAGGGTATTCATTGAGAATATGTTCGGAGTGTCCGCCGAGACCCACGGTCGAGTCGACCACGATTGCTCCCTCCGGCAGGTCGAGGTATTCAACTACCTCCTTTACCATGACTGGGGAATGGAACTGCTCCTGCGGCTCAGAACTTGTGCCCGCGGCTCTTATTCTCTTAGAGACCATATCCGGCGAGCACCTCCCTGCTTTGTATGAAAGTCTCAAATGCCCCTGAGCCGTTTTCCTTCTCCCATATTTCCTTTGACCAGATCTCTATCTTTTTCAGCATGCCAACCAGAACGACTTCAGTTTCAATGGCGGCGTATGAGCGTAGCGACTGAGGAATGAGAACTCTTCCCTGGTTGTCTATAGGGCAGTCAACCGCGTTTCCCATGAGATAGCGTATTGAAGACGTAACCTCGCTGTCGGTTATGGATATCTTGGAGAGCTTTTTCTCGAGTTCATTCCACTCCCTCATGGGATAGGCGATGAGGTAGCGGTCAAAGTTCGTTATTACGAAGGTCTCGTCGGAATATTTCTTCCTGCAGACCTCCCTGAACTTCGAAGGAATACTGACCCTTCCGGTCTTGGTCATAGTATGTTCGTATCTTCCTCTGAACATTTTATGCTACCTTCTGCCATTATATGCCATAATATATTCCTGTCATGCCAATTCATAAATTATAAAAAAACATGTAAAAAGTCAAGTAACATTTTGAAATAGCTAGTCTTTTCAGCGGTTGAGCGGTAAAAATATAAGGCTAGATATTACTTTAATAATGGATGATGTCGTGAGGGGGCATAAGAAAAAATACTATCCGTTGGGGTCGCAATTCTACTTGTTGGCTTATTTTGTATATACTCTCATCAGAGGACATGATGATTCGGAGGGTGAGATTCCACATGGGGTTGCTTCAGAAGAAATGTCTGTTTTTTTTATAAAGCTTGCCGACAAGAGTTCCAATGTTCTTTTGCAGGCGATACTCGGCACCTACGGGCACCTGATGTGGGTTAGAACCGAAGTTCCGAAGGAGATGATAGTAAAGGTGATCACCACTCCCGAACTTACTTCGGAAACGCGCAGAGTGCTGGAAGCGCTCAGGGGGGAAATAGAGTTTGATTTTGTCGACCCTCCCAGGAGCGGTGATCCGCCGGAGGACTAGGATCTTCATGGAAACAAGGGAAGACCATACGGACAAGTGGGGGCTAGTAAGTTTTCTTACCCTGTTGAGCAGGATCGTCGGATACCTGCGGGATGTTGTGGTGGCGGCGATTTTCGGAGCGGGTTTCCAGACCGACGCTTTTTACGTCGCGTTTCGTATTCCCAACCTGCTGCGACGTCTTTTCGCCGAAGGCTCTCTGGCGGCGATTTTCGTACCCATATTCTCGGAGTACCTTGAGTCGGGGGACAGACGAGGGGCAAAGGACGCCCTGCGTTCCACATTCACTGTGCTTTTCATCATTCTCGTTTTAGTCGTGGCGCTGGGGATAATTTTTTCCCCCTGGCTGGTGAAGCTCTTCGCCTATGGATTTGATCAGAAGACTTTCGATCTGGCGGTCTATCTTAACAGGCTTGTTTTCCCCTACGTGCTTTTTATATCTCTTACGGCTCTCGCGATGGGGGTTCTTAACTCCGTACGGCATTTTTTCGCACCGGCCTTCTCTCCGGTTCTTTTCAATCTGTGCGTAATAGCAAGCGCCCTGTTCCTCTACAGGGAATTTGAAGTGCCTATAGTTTCTCTCTGCTTCGGGATCCTTGGCGGGGGGGTGCTGCAGCTGCTGCTCCACCTGTTTTATCTTCGCGAAGAAAAGTTCATGTTCGGCTTCGCGAAAACCTTCAATCACCCCGCGGTCAGGAGACTCGCGGTTCTCATGTTCCCTCAGCTTTTCGGAATAGCGGTCTACAATCTCAACATACTCGTAAACACCCAGTACGCGTCATTTATGTCCGAGGGAACCGTCTCCTACCTTTATTTCGCGGAGAGGATAATAGAGTTTCCCCTCGGGGTGGTGGCCGTTTCCCTGGCGACCGTTACGCTCCCCGCGCTCTCGGGCTATGCGGCGAGGGATGATTACGGGGGGTTCGGCGCGGAGTATCAGCGTTCCCTGAGGCGCATACTGTTTATAATGGTGCCCGCAATGGTCGGCATAGTAGCTCTGCGGGTACCCCTCTGCAACTTTCTTTACCAGCATGGGCAGTTTGATTACGCGGCGGTTGTAAATACTTCTCAGGCCATCCTGGGCTATGGGCTCGGGCTTTTTGCGGTGGGAGGAATTCGAATCACCGTACCCGCTTTTTTCGCCCTTCAGGACACAAGGACGCCGGTCAAGGTGGCGTTTTTCTGTTTCCTGCTGAACGCGGTCTGCGGTTTCGTTCTGGGATTCGTGTTCTCGCTTGACCACCTGGGACTTGCGCTTGCGAGTTCAATCTCCTCAGTAGCGAACTTTGTCCTGCTGGTTGTCCTGCTGAACGGCCGTCTGGGACATTTTCTCTCCCGCGACATGCTCTTTTTTTCGCTCAGGATTCTTGCAATCGCGGTTGTAATGGGTTTTGCGGTAAGTGCAGTTGCCGGTTTTTCTAACTGGAGCGAAAGCGGTTTCTCTTTTCACAAGGCGCTGGTTATGGCCGCCTCGGTAGGGTCAGGAGTCATACTTTATTTTCTGCTTGCCAAGATAGTCGGCATAAAGGAAGTGGAGATGTTTTCTTTTCTTAAAAGAGGATAGCTCCGGGTCGCGGCGGCGTCTTGTTTGGAGTTGTTCGCCCCACAGCGTTGCGGTATTCTTGGTAGGGCGGTGCCGGTTTGATTCCTGCGCATGTTTATTGCTCAGGGTGGATCGATAAAAGGTGCGGCGATTACCGGGATTTCTAAAAACAAAAAGGCCTATGGATGAGCTTAAGACCCTTAATCGGCGTGAGCTTGAAGCGCTTAAGGAAAAGTACGAATACACCTTGAGGATGTTTCCCGATTCCGATTCGCTTCTCGCTCTGGCGGAAGTTCATCTCGCACTTGGAGACGTGACCACGGCGAGACGCACGGTTTCTGATTTTACGGAGGAAAAAGGCGATAACAGCCGGGCGAGACTCGTTCTGGCCAGGGCGCATCTTATGTGCTTGAATGCCGCCGCTGCGGAGGAGGAACTCAAAAAAGCGCTTTCTCTTGATCGCCGGAACACTCAGGCGTCAGACCTTCTGATTCATATATACAAAAGCGCGGGCAGAACAGCCGAAGCCTTCAGGGTTGCCCTGTCGCCCGTTCCCGATCCATGGCGCAGGGGGGAGGATACCGGGAAATCTGAGGAGCCCTCCCCGGAACCGGAGGAGGAAATCAGGTCGCAGGCCGGAGTTTTCGAGACGGACACGATGCTTAATCTCTATGTTTCCCAAGGGCTTTACGAAGACGCTCTGGGGATAATTGAAGTTCTCTGTGAGATTGAACCCGACAATCCTGTTTACAGAAACAAACGAGAAGAGATAAAGACTCTTCTCGGCAGATAACTCCCCCTCTGGAAAAGCTTCTTCCCGCAATATCGCGCAATTTTGCTTGCGCAGCGGGCAGTATAAAGGTAAAATGAGCACGAACTGAGCTACAAAAAGCCGGATTTCTTGCTTCCGGTCAGCTGGTTGGTAGAACGCATGTCTTCGATTTCAAGAAAGGGCACTTCTAAAAATTAGTTTGCGGCTCAAGATTGAGGACAATTCCCCATTT